>NZ_JBCOMJ010000011.1:0-125730 GCF_040924225.1 Ruminococcus sp. RTP21484sp1_RTP21277st1_D2_RTP21277_210401
CATTAGTCGCAGTTAGCGATTAGTTCATCGGAGCGTTGCGCCGGCGAGTGAGTAATACACATTGTCCAAATGCGTCCGCATTGAAGAACTTTTAATCAACTAAATAGCAATTATATTGTCTGGCTCGGCGCGGTGCCAAATTGTTTTTTATAGGCCCGGGAGAAGGTGGTATAGTCGGAGAAGCCGCTTAACTGGGCGGCCTTCAGGATGGGGGTGCCTTCGGAAATTTTTGTGCGGGCGAGAAGAAGGCGCTTGCTAATGATGTAGTTGTGGATGGTGTAACCGGTTTCCTCCTTGAATTTCCGCATCATGTGATACTTGCTCAGGTAGTATTTCCGCGCAAGGGTTTCAATGGAAAGATCTTCCGTAAGGTTGTGGTTAATATAACGGAGAAGCTCTTCTATCTGGGAATCACTGCTGTAGGAGCGAGCGTCGTAAATGTACTGCTTTTCCAGAAAAATGCGGTTTACATAAACCATGAACTGGGTAAAAAGAGCTGAGCCAAGAAGCTCGCTTCCAAATTTTTTGTCTTTCAGGGCAGCTTCCAGTTCGTAGAGAAGCTGCTTTAATTTTTCCTGAGTGTCAGAGTCCAGACGGATTAGATTGTAACTCCGGTCAATCGCCTTCTGAAAACAGCGGAGCAGTTCTGTGGATTTGATGTCGTTGCGGATCCATAGTACAAAACGTTCGTATGGAACCGAAAAATCAATTTCAGGTTTGTGGATGGCGTGACGGTTCACGAGGAGAATGTCCCAGGGCTTCAGGTAGTAGGACTTTCCCTCAATGTGGTAGGCTGCCTTTCCGGAAAGAAAGATGATCACCTTGTGAAAATCATGATAATGGTAGGAAAATTCCCGCTTGGTTTGGTCCTTGATGTGAAAAAGCCGGAAATCCTGCTCCAGATAGCCGGTTTTTTCAGTTGGCTCATTGAAAGAATTCATATGTTATGGCTCCTGTTTTAACTATAGTGTGTATGGAACCGCAAACTTTGTTTGCAGCTACGTTTGCGTAGCGTCATAATTCAATTCTGCGCTTGAAATATGACTTTATTATAAATGAAATACCGCATTTTTTGCAATATATTTCGCAAGTTATTCTATGTACATGGGAAAAATAAACGCTATACTGGATATAAGATGTGATTTGAGAAAAAAGATCACGGGCGTTTCGTCAGAAAGGAATTGAAAACAATGAGAGACAGCATTATCATGACAAAATATCAGGGCTTTGGAAATGATTATCTGGTACTGGATGCGAAGAAAAACCAGCTTCAGCTGCAGGGCAAAAAAGTTGCGCTTCTTTGCCAGCGGGGGTTCGGACTTGGAGCGGATGGTGTGCTTTACGGACCAGTTGACATTAACGGAAAAATGGGAATGCATATTTTTAATTCCGATGGAAGTGAAGCTGCAATCAGTGGAAACGGTGTCTGTATTTTTGCAAAATATCTTATGGACAATGAGTATGTTACAGAGAAAAAATTTGCCATTGAGACTTTATCCGGAACAATCGAAGTAGAGTGTCTGAATGCCAGAGCGACAGAGTTCCGCGTAAATATGGGCAAAGCCTCTTTCCTTTCCAGAGAGATTCCGGTAACTGGCGAGGTGCGTGAGGTGATCGATGAGCCATTTACATTTAACAAGAAAGAATACAAGGCAACTTGTCTCACAGTAGGAAATCCACACTGCATTATTTTCATGGATCAGGTATCTCAGGAAAAAGTAAGAGAGCTGGGGCCATATGTGGAAAATGCAGATGAGTTCCCGGAAAGAGTGAACCTGCAGATCTGCCGCCAGATTGATAAAGGAAATCTGGATATCGAGATCTGGGAGCGTGGCTCCGGTTACACAAAAGCTTCCGGTACAGGAAGCTGTGCAGCAGCCATTGCAGCCTACCGAAAAGGTCTGATGGAAAACAGAATCAATGTAAACCAGCCAGGTGGTATGATCCAGATCGACATTAAAGAAGATGGAACTATTTTTATGACAGGAACTGTTGGATATATTGCAGAGATGAGCGTGGCTGAAAGCTTTTTCTCATAGAAAGAAAATATGGTGTATGGCGCATCCAAACGGCCGTGTCTGTGTAGCAAAACGGCTGTTCTAAAACGTATTTGTGACCGCCAGAGGGCGCAAAATGCAGATATGGCAGAAAAGATAAATAAAAATGAAATTTAAAGGCTGCCAAAGGGAAATGATACACAGTATAATTTTTGTGCATCGCGTAGGAAGGCGGTGCAGCAGATGAAAAATCAGACAAGTCAATATGGCAGTTACTTAATTTTCGATGTACGAGAATCCAGGTATAGAAGTAAGAAGACTTCCGTGCCTGGATTTTTTTGCTGCAAATGAGTGTGCTGTCTGTAAGCGATGTCATTATATCTGAAGAGAGGAAAGTAATTAAAATATGGAGACAGAATCAGCTTGTCGGTATACGGAAGCCCACTCTTGTTGATAAAAAAAGTGCAATGTCTAAACTAAAAAAAGATAGACATTTCTAACGCGATTCTGTAAAATAAACAAAGGTTAGAAAATACTAATAATAGTTAAATGAGGAGGAAGAGGATGGCTGACAAAAAGTTATTAAGAAAAATTGCTCCGATCATTATGAGTGCAGCTGTAGCGATGACCAGTTCACCAGTTGGAGTAATGGCAGAAGATTTTACTTCTGGTGAAGTGTCTGTTGAGGTTTCTGATGAGACTATATATGATTCTGATGAGATTTCAGACGACTATGACGAATCATCAGAGGCTGACGATTCAGCAGATTTTGGTACAGACACAGAGGATGGTTTTGAATCTGGAGAAGCCGCAGAAGAGGAGTCTGGATTTGAGGACGGCGAAACCGGAGACACAGAAGATGCTTTTTTAGCAGACACTGAGGGCGAAACCAACAATGAAGCGGGAGCTGTGAAAACAGTGGAGGATGGTCAGATCGTACTGATGAACATTCCCTATGAAGCTTTTTACAGATCTGAGTTGAAAAACAATGATGTAAAAGTAGATGCATTTACATCCGCGACGAAAGCAAAAACAAAGATGAGCGGCGTGATGAATGGAAATGCTGCTTATCATACAAGCGCGGAAGGAAATGAACTTGCAGGTGTTACTTTTCCGGTAAAAGTGAATAAAGCTTCTGATTTGGAAAATTTTAAACAGATTACAGACAGCACTACTATAGAGATTACTACGAACATGAAAGGCCAGGTAAGTACTAATACATATACTGGTGCAGCGGCTCTTATTGAACAGCCAAGCTATACTTATTATGTTCCGGCAGAAACTCCTGCATATTACAAGGAAATGAGCGTAGATGAGAACGAAAATATTTCTTTTGGCGCTGTTCAGGGAATGTCCGAACAGAATGTTAGTGTGAATGCTGAATTAAAGCTTAATTCCAAATATGGAGATTATCAGCTTGAGCTGGATGAGACAGCAGTAAAGGCAGTAGTAAATGCATCTAATGGTGATAAGATTTATGGTGTAATCATCAATACAACAGACGGAACCACTTATGCACTCCGTCATCTTGAGAATATCTGGAAAGGAAAAGAACTTGCATGGAGCACCGGCTTTACAACAGAATCTCACGGTTGCCCAATAAGCTCTGACCACTACAAATCCATGATGGGAAAAACTATTTCCAGCGTAACGTACTATACGGATAAGGGGGAAATTAATTTTGATATTCCAGATACTTATGTTCCGGTAAAAACAGGTGTCAGTGCAATCGTTGACAACATCAAGGTAACAGATGCAGAGGTTAAAGTTGAATTATCTGAAGCACTTCCATCTGATTATTCAAAGAAATATGCAGTTGATGATGTGGAAGCAGCGACAACAGAGACAGGAGTAAAGGTTACAAATCTTACACCTGGAACACATACTCTGACAATTTCCGATGCAAATGGAAAATATGCTCCTGTCAGCGCTACTTTTACAGCAACAACAGATACTGTAATGGCTTCCTATGATGAGTATGAAGGAAAACTGGTTGCTGCGGCAGATATTACCGCTGAGCAGTTTGTTGCATTTACCAAAACAGTTTCAAAAGTAAAAATTGGTGACCAAGAGTATGCTGCAAGCGGAAAAGGTGCTGTGAAGATTGTTCAGGAGGATGGAACTCTTGATTATTCTAAAACAGCTGTAAACGATGGAGATACAGTAGTTGTAAGTGCTGCCGGATACCCAGATGTAACATTTGTTTACAACGAAAACGTATATGTATACGCAGGTCTTACATGGGCTGAGTACTGGGCTTCCGAGGATGTATACAATGCAGGCTCCACCGCTTCTTCTGAAGAAAAAGACAGAAGAGGTGAGTCAGACCTTGGAGCATTTGATGCTGTAACAAGAGCAACTGCAAACCATGGCCTTCACAGAGGAAGCTTCCAGGCAATCGCGGTTCTTAATGGAAAAACAGTTTCCCACTGGAGCGCAGACGGAAAAACAGTTTATTATGCCGATGGAACATCAGAAGTATTTAACCGGAACAATGTAACCGGATATACCGTAACTGGACTGAAATATGTACCGGTTGAGATTAAGAGAGCTGACCTTGCTGCTTTTGCAGAAAGCCATGCAATTGTAAAAAATGGCGGACAGCTGATCGGCGGTTATGGCGAGAAAGAACTGAAATCCTATGAAGCCGTTGCAAATGTAACTGCAAATACAAATGGTTTGAAAAAAGCTACAAAAGCTGAAGATGGAAGCTTTGTAATCGGAGCAAGACAGAACGGAACTGAGTCTGGTATCAAAGATGCAGAGCTGAAAGTGGCAGACGGAATTACAGCAACTGTAAAGCCTGGAAATGGTTCCTATGGTGAGTTCCTGAGAGTTGACCTGACTGGAAACTATGGCGATCTTGGTGCACATATGCAGTCTGTTGAGTGGGCATATTATGGAAATGATTCCACTTATACAAACAGACTTGCAAACTATGGAACAAAATTTGCAGCTGATAACTGGATGCATAAAATGATGGGTATCCAGCTTGGCCTTACAGAATCAGGAAGATGCAAGCTTCCGGAAGGAACAGACGGAACTGGTTACTGGATCCTTACTGTTCATGCCCTTGGATACCAGGATTACGTTGTAAAATTCCAGGCAACAGCTGAGAATATTGCGAAACCTGCAGGTGATGCAGATTCCACACCACTGAAAAACATTATCGCAGAAGCAAAAGCCCTGAACGAGGCTGATTATACTCCGGAGAGCTGGGCTGCTGCAAAAGACAGCATTGCAAATGAGCTTGAAGAGTGTGAGGAAATGCTTGCAAATATTAAGAATCAGACAACTTATGGCGTAGAAGAGCAGATCGGACATTTAAGAGAAGCTCTTAACATGCTTGTAAAAGCTCCGTCTCCAACTGCAACGCCGGCACAGCCGACTGCAACACCAGTCCCGGCACAGCCGACCGCAACACCGACCCCGGCACAGCCAACTGTAGCACCTACACAGCCAACTGAAACTCCGGCACCGACTGCAGCACCGGCCAAAGGAATTACAGCAACTGCAAAAGCTTCCACAATTTACACCAAAGGAAAAACCTCCACAACCATTACGGTTGTAAAAAATGATGTAACTGGAAAAGTTAAATTTACATCCAGCAACAAGAAAGTAGCGACTGTTACCTCCAAAGGCGTTGTAAAAGCGAAAAAAGCAGGAAAGACAACCATTACGGTAAAAGTTGGAAACTACACTAAGAAGGTAGTAATCCAGGTTAAGAAACCTTCTCTGAAGCTTGCAAAATCTTCTGCAACAATCAAGAAAGGCAAAACAGTAAAAATCAAAGCAACCGCAACACCATCCGGAAAAGTAACATACAAGTCCAGCAACAAGAAAGTAGCGACTGTTACTGCAAAAGGTGTTGTAAAAGGTAAGAAGAAAGGTACTGCAACCATCACTGTTACAAGTAATGGAGTATCTAAGAAATTCAAAGTAAAAGTAAAATAATGATTACAAAGCTTTTACGATAACAAATAATACTTGTGCAAAAACAAGGCAAAGGAACGGGGGCCGTTTTTAACAGCCCCTGCTTTTGCTTGTAAAAAGAAACTTATTTTGCTACATATTTTAACAGGAGACAGCATGAAAAAACGAGACAGTGATAAGAA
Organism: Ruminococcus sp. RTP21484sp1_RTP21277st1_D2_RTP21277_210401; assembly: GCF_040924225.1. NCBI lineage: Bacteria > Bacillati > Bacillota > Clostridia > Eubacteriales > Oscillospiraceae > Ruminococcus > Ruminococcus sp. RTP21484sp1_RTP21277st1_D2_RTP21277_210401. The sequence goes on from NZ_JBCOMJ010000011.1 coordinate 6,113, forward strand.
TCCTTTTGAAAAAAAGAATCTGGTGAAACTTGCTCCAGCAGCAGTGGTTATTGCGGCTGTGGCTGCAGCAGGTGCTCAGGCTGGCAGCAGTGGAAAAGAAGTGACTGCTGAAACCAGAGAGGTTGTAAAATCCCAGGATCTGGAATCGCTTCTGAAAACAGCCTATTCCTATGAGGCAGCAGATGACGAGGCAGAAGAGGAGAGTCTGCTGAAAGCAGGCAAGAACACATCATCAGCTTCTTCAAAGAAAAAAACCTCCAAAATTTCAAAGAAAAAAAGTGGTATAAAAAAAGGAAGCTCAAAGACCCTTCCAGTAAAAACGGCTGCATCTTCAGGGGTAGGTCATGGCTCCACCACTACACCAACTACAGAAGTTCCGGAAGGCGGCTATAAAGATGGAACTTACCAGGGAAGCGGAACTGGCTTTGGAGGAACGATTACCGTACAGGTAACTGTATCAGGTGGGAAAATCACAGCTGTTGATATATTGAGTGCCTCTGGAGAAACAGGCTCTTATTTTGCCTCTGCACAGGGCGTTGTAAGTAAGGTTTTATCAAGCCAGTCCCCGAATGTGGATGCAGTCAGCGGTGCAACTTATTCCTCAAACGGGATTATCCAGGCAGTACAGAATGCCCTTTCACAGGCAGGAAACAGTGATTCTGCCACACCGGCTGCCACACCAACTCCAACGCCAAAACCTGCAAAGAAACCGAAGAAAGATACTTCTGTCAGCTATAAAGATGGCGTATATGAGGGACAGGCAGAAGGCTTTGATGGAACCGTAACGGTAAAGGTTACAATAAAAAATGGAAAAATCAAAAAAATAAGCAACACAAATACAGATACACCTGAATTTTTTAATAAAGCATGGAAAACAATCAAGTCCAATGTGATTTCCAGACAGAGTACTTCTGAAATTGATACTGTAAGTGGTGCAACATTTTCTTCCAATGGAATTCTCGGAGCTTTATCCCAGGCTCTTTCAAAGGCTGATCAATCAGGAACTACAGACTCAAAGGAAGAAGATATAACTCCAACACCGACTGCTGTACCTGATGAAACTGTAACACCAATTCCAACGGAGCTTCCACAGCCTACCAAGACTCCGGATAATCCGTCAGATGAGCAGCCGGTTGTAAATCTTTTGAAAGATGGCACCTATACAGGGTCTGCAATGGGATATTCCGGACAGGTCAACATAACACTGACAATTAAAGATGGAAAAATTACGGAAGTAACCAATACAAACTCAGATACCCGAAGCTTTTTCAATAAGGCATGGAGATCCATACAGCCTAAAATACTGGAAAAGCAGAGTACAGAAGGAATTGACACTGTAAGTGGTGCAACATTTTCTTCTATGGGAATTCTGGATGCGTCCAAAATAGCATTGGAGCAGGCAAAAAATACAGAGGTACAGCCTTCAGTAACGCCAGAGCCCACTGAGGCGCCGGATTCCACCGAGAAGCCAGAACCCACAAATACGCCAAAGCCGACTTCTGTTCCGGAACCAACGACTGCACCGGAGCCTACAGCTGTACCAGAGCCTACTGAAACGCCAGCGCCAACTTCTGCACCGGAACCGACGGATACACCGGAGAATTCTGTGACGCCGGAACCGACAGCTACGCCAGAACCCACGCCTGTGCCTGCTGGTGCATATACAGATGGAACCTACACTGGCATTGGAGAAGGCAATGACGGACCAGACAGTGTACAGGTTACCGTAACAATATCCGGAGGACAGATTGTGGGAGCAACTTATTTTTCCTATGATGATGAAGAATATGCAGATACAGCCTGGGAGGGAATTCTTGGACAGGTTATGGGAAAGCAGTCCGCAGACAGTGTAGATACAGTATCTGGATGCACATATTCCTCCCAGGGATTTATTCAGGCATTTAGAAATGCATTAAATCAGGCAAAAGGAGCATAACCCATGAAATACCAGAGTTTTATTATGAGAGTTTTATGTCTGCTTCTGATCGTTGGTGTCGTTCTTGGCTACAACTCCATGCAGAAAAAAGATAGTGATACCGAAAAAGACCAGCAGATCGCCAGTCTGACAACCAGAGTGGAGGCCTTGGAAAAACAGCAGGATGAGATATTAAGTGCCCTTGAAGAGGCTGCAAAAGCGCAGGAAGAGGCGAAGAAAAAGGCAGAAGAGGAAGCGAAGAATCAGAAAGCCCAGACGGAAGAAGCGGCTTCCGGGGATGCTTCCGAGGACGCGAAAAAAGATGACAAGAATACAGATGAGACAGAGGCTGAGGACGCTTCTTCTGAGGAAGAAAGTGAAGATATTGTCTACAAAAACGGAACCTACACAGGAGACGGCCAGGGCTTTGGCGGCAACATCCAGGTTCAGGTTACACTTGAAAATGATACGATTACAGACATTCAGGTGGTAAGTGCACCAGGCGAAGACTCTGCATACCTTTCCCAGGGACAGGGCGTGATCAGTACCATTTTGGCTGCCCAGAGTACAGATGTTGACACCATTTCCGGAGCAACCTTCAGTTCCACTGGAATTATCAACGCTGTAAATGATGCACTTGGAAAGGCGGAAAATCAATGAAAAAGAGACAGAGAAAAATCCGGCTGATCCGTGCCGGCATCCAGCTTCTGTTTTTCATTTTTGCTCCGGCACTTTTTTCCACAGCATTCGCAGGCGTGAAGTCCGTTTTTCAGGCAATCGCAGCACATCAGGCAATCAGCTGGAATTCCTTTCTGGATGTGACTGCCGTGCTGCTGGTGGTAACCTGCCTGTTCGGACGGCATTTCTGCGGATATGCCTGCGCATTTGGTTCCCTTGGGGATGCATTGTACGAGCTGACTGTGTTTATCCGCCAGAAGGTTTTTCATAAAAAAGGCCGTCACGGATACTCAGAAAAAGCCATCCGCATTTTGCAGAAGGTGAAATATATCTGGCTTCTGGTGCTTCTTGTATCTATCCTTACCGGCTGGTACAGCAAGCTTCAGGGCATGAGCCCCTGGGATGTGTTTTCCATGCTCACCGCTGGCAGACTTCCCGGTGCTGCCTACAAGGTGGGGATTGTGCTGCTGATTCTGCTCATGATCGGAATGTGCACTCAGGAAAGATTTTTCTGCCAGTTCCTCTGCCCAATGGGCGCAATTTTTGCTATAATGCCTATAGCGCCCTCTGCGCTGTTCAACCGTGACAGAGGCACCTGTCCGGCGAAATGTGGAGCCTGCAAAAAGCGCTGTCCTGCTCATCTGGACATTGACGGTGATACCCCTCTCTCAGGAGAATGTATCTGCTGCCACGCCTGCCAGGGAATCTGCCCGAAGAAGAATATCCGGATCGGGATTCCGAAGGCGAAAGATGAGAGCCTTTTTTAAACAAGCGCTGGAAAAAGATGGGCGAAAGCTATTGGAAAATAAGAGAAAATAAAATCAGAAAGAACAGGATATGAGTAAAAAAAGAAGTAAAGTAAGATTTCAGAATGAAGTCGATTTAATTAAGGTACATTATAAAAAGCAGTCCAGAGGTCAATCACTTACCTGCTTGGATATGTTTAATGGGAGAAGGCATTTGAGAAAGAGAAGTGCGGCAGGAATCCTCTGCGGCAGCCTGCTTCTCACTGTCATTTCTGCTACAGTACTGGGAAAAACAACTACAGTTGTTTATGCATCTGACATAGAAAAATACACCAACGCAGATTTCGCAATGGACACGGTAGTTTCCGAAACCCTTTATACCTCAGGCGAGGACATCAACACTCAGATTGGCGAAAAGCTCCGCGAAATGGAAACCACCCTCCTTTCCTGGACAGAGGAAAACTCCCAGATTTCCCAGCTGAACAATGCTGAAGGCAAGACCATGGAAGTCTCTGATGATCTTGCCGCCGACCTTGAGAAAATCCGCCAACTGTCCCAGGATTCCGACGGTGCTTTTGACCCCACCCTTGGAAAGATCATCCGCCTGTGGAACATTGACGGCGAGAATCCTCATGTCCCGGACCAGTCCGAAATTGACACCCTTCTTCCCGAAGTGGGCTACGAGAAAATTCAGGTGGACGGAAACAATGTAACCCTTCTTGATGGCTGTACCCTGGATCTTGGTGCCGTTGGAAAAGGCATGGGCTGTGACCAGATCATGGATTACCTGCAAACCCAGCCAGACGTTTTCGGTATGATTCTGAACCTTGGTGGCAGCAGTGTCATGACCTACGGCGAAAAGCCAGACGGTTCCCCCTGGAAAGTAGCCCTCACCGATCCCCGTGACACCGAAGGTGACTACCTTGGCGCCATCACCCTGGACGCCAACCAGTTCCTTTCCACCTCCGGCGACTACGAAAAATACTTCATAGAAGATGGAATCCGCTACCACCATATCCTGGATCCAAAGACCGGTTACCCCGTCCAGAACGGTCTCACCTCCGTCACCATCGTCTGCGACCAGGGCTACCTGGCCGACGGCCTCTCCACTGCCTGCTTCGTTCTGGGTCTGGACGCCGCGAAACTTCTTTTAGAGAAATATGATGCAGAAGCCGTATTCGTTGATGAAGACAAAAATGTGTATGTGACAAGTGGATTGATGGATAAATTCGAATTAATGAAAGACGGATATATAGTAAACGAATTATAAGTTGTCCATGATAAATTCATAGAAAATGATAACTTATGGAATAGCAAGAAGAGCTCCCGACGATAGTTCAAAACTATCGTCAGGAGCTCTTTTTCAATCAACAGCATTTGGGCTGAATATATTCCTAAGCGGGGCATTCAAGGCGCGCCTTTAATGGAGCGGAGATCCACTGCTTACGAAGACTTAACATCGAAGGCTCTCCTGAGATGTTTAGTCGCAGTTAGCAGTTAGCTCCGCGGAATGTTGCGCCTCCCCGCGTGGAATATATTCAGCCCAGATGCGTACGGTGGTAACATATTACGGAATCCTCTTAAGCACTTCCTTCGTCAGCACTCCAATCAGCAGTCCTGTAATCACTCCCGACACCATCAGCGCCGGAGCATAATAATACAACAGTCCCACCGTATGCGTTGCCGGAATCGCCACCAGCAGCTGACCGATGTTATGGGAAACGCCACCAGCCACACTTACACCCAGCTGCCCGAATCCAATCTTATTTTTCACAAAAACCATCACAATCAAACTAAGGGTCGCCCCCGCCAGGCTATACATAATACTGGAGCCGCTTCCAAACATAAAACCGATAATAAAAATTCTCACAATGGAAACCAGCGCCGCTTCTTTCCACGTATACCTCTCCAGCACAAAAAGCACCGCCAGATTTGCAAGCCCTAGTTTCATTCCCGGAATTCCCGCAAAAAACGGAATCAACGATTCCACATACCCGAAAATAATGGCAATGGCTGCAAACAGCCCAAGATACGCTGTCTTTTTCTGATTCATCACTTACACCACTGCGTCAAATCCACTTTCGGAATCCTGTGAATCTGAATCGCCCTCTCCCTGAATGACTACTCTGTTTGGCAGGCACACAATATATCCGCCTGCACTGCCCACTGCCGGCTGCTTCATGCAAAGATGATCCGGGCAGTCCGCCTCTGTCATCTTTACCTCGCCGTCCTTAATTTCACACACATTGGTATCCCCAATCTGGATCACCTGATCCTCCGCCAGTGAATAAGTCCCATAAAGTTCCCCATCCACCGTAATCTGGATCGACCCATGAGTTCCATGTGGAACCGCATAAACAAAAATACAAAGCACCACTGAAATAACCAATAGTGCACCAATAAATACCGCTTCTTTCTTCTTCAAAAATGATACCTCTTCATTAATAGCTTTAACCAAAATCATCATATCATAGAACCATGTTCCACAAACGAACCATTAGTTTATGATATAAGAAATACAGAGATTTTTCAACCTATTCTAAAATCCATTTTTGAGAAAAAATCGCAACAGAGAGAATGACTGTTATTCACAGAGGAAACGGTAACGGGTGGCTGTTCCTTTCCACACCGCTTTTTATTGTAATTTTCCACGGAATATGCTATTGTATAGTTTGAAAGTCTGTGTGCCGTGCGGATCGCGGGAATGATTTTTCAAACACGTTCCAGGCCGGCGGCATTGTTGGAGAAATGTAACGATTCAGAAAACACTGGACTGTTACACAGAAATATTAGAAAGAAGGTGAAGCTATGGTTGAATTAGACCAGTTCAAGAGCATTCTTGCAACATACACAGAACCATTAGTGGAAGTGAGGGATTCACTTTGACCTGGCTAACAAAGAAAAGCGGGTTGAAGAATTAGAGCGCGAAATGGAAGCGCCTGATTTCTGGGACAATGCAGAAGTATCCCAGAAGAAAATGAAAGAATTAAAGAGCATGAAGGACGACATGGAAACCTATCAGAATCTGGTAACCCAGAAAGAAGATATGGAGACCCTGATCGAGATGAGCTATGAGGAAAATGATCCGTCCATGATCGAAGAAATCCAGGAAATGCTGGATGAGTTCCAGGCACAGTTTGACAGTATCCGCGTGAAGACACTTCTTTCAGGAGAGTATGACGGCGAGAATGCTATTATCAAACTGAACGCAGGAGCTGGTGGAACAGAAGCCTGCGACTGGTGCAGTATGCTGTATCGTATGTATACACGCTGGGCTGAACGCAAGGGCTTTTCAATTGAAGTTCTGGACTATCTGGACGGCGATGAAGCTGGTATCAAATCTGTTACGTTCCAGGTAAACGGAGAGAACGCATACGGACTTCTGAAGTCTGAGAAAGGTGTTCACCGTCTGGTACGTATTTCCCCGTTCAATGCGGCTGGAAAGCGCCAGACCTCTTTCGTATCCTGCGATGTAATGCCGGATATTGAGAAAGATCTGGACGTAGAGGTCAATGATGAGGACATCCGTATTGATACCTACCGAAGCAGTGGTGCCGGCGGACAGCATATCAACAAGACCTCATCCGCTATCCGTATCACTCATTTCCCAACAGGAATCGTGGTACAGTGTCAGAATGAGCGTTCCCAGCATATGAATAAAGATAAGGCTATGCAGATGCTGAAAGCGAAGTTATATCTTCTGAAACAGCAGGAAGCAGAAGCCAAGCTTTCCGGAATCCGAGGCGAAGTAACGGATATCGGCTGGGGCAACCAGATCCGTTCCTACGTTATGCAGCCATATACCATGGTCAAAGATCACCGTACCAATGAAGAAACCGGAAATGTAGATGCAGTTATGGATGGTGCCATTGATATCTTTATTAATGCATATCTGAAATGGATCGCACTTGCGAAGAGACCTGCAGAGCAGCAGTAAAAGCATGCTGCTGTTCACGAAGTAACGGTAACAGGGCAATGCCAGTTTCCGGATTATGTCTGGATACAGCGGCTGTAATGGCAGAGATTTGCAGGGCGCAGTGAAAGTGGAAGGAAATGCAGGATGCCAAAGACAACAGATAAGAATAAATATTTTGTAGTAAAAGAGCGGGCTGTGCCGGAAGTGCTTCTGAATGTAGTTGCAGCGAAGAAGCTTCTGGAATCAAAGCGGGCAGTTACAGTTCAGGAAGCTGCAGACGCTGTGGGAATCAGCCGAAGCTCTTTCTATAAATATAAAGATGATATTTTTCCCTTCCACGAGGAAGCCAAGGGAAAGACCATCACTTTTATTATACAGATGGATGATGAGCCGGGAATTTTATCCAATGTTCTTCGGGCTATTGCGGAAAATCATGGCAATATTCTGACTATACATCAGAGTATTCCCATCAGTGGTATTGCCACTCTTACCTTAAGTGTGCAGATCCTTCAGGGAGAAGGGGATGCAGAGGCAATGGTGGATGACATTGAACAGATGGAAGGAATCCATTATTTAAAAATTTTAGGCAGGGAGTAACGGACAGATGATAAATATTGCAGTGTTAGGATATGGCACAGTTGGAAGTGGTGTAGTAGAAGTCATCCGCACCAATCATGAATTGATTAACAAAAGAGCCGGGGAAGAGATTAAGATCAAATATGTACTGGATCTTCGTGAGTTCCCGGGAGATCCGGTAGAAGAGATTCTTGTTCATGATTTTGAGCAGATCGTAAATGATCCGGAAGTTAAAATTGTAGTAGAAGTAATGGGAGGAACCGGTGCTGCCTATACTTTTACAAAAAGAGCACTTGAAGCCGGCAAGAGTGTGTGCACCTCAAATAAAGCTCTGGTTGCCAAATACGGTCCTGAGCTTATGGAAATTGCAAAAGAGAAAAAGATCAACTTCCTTTTCGAGGCAAGCTGCGGCGGTGGAATCCCGATCATTCGTGCCATCAACGGTTCTCTTACCGCAGATGAGATCGATGAGGTCAGCGGAATTCTGAACGGAACTACCAACTATATGCTGGATAAGATGATCACAGAAGGTGCTGATTTCAATACTGTTCTGAAAGAGGCTCAGGAAAAAGGCTACGCAGAGGCTGATCCTACCGCTGACGTGGAAGGACAGGACGCATGCCGTAAGATTGCCATTCTTTCCTCTCTGGCATATGGAAAATTCCTGAATTTTGAAAATGTTTATACAGAAGGAATTACAAAGATCACACCAGAGGATATGGAATACGCAAGAGAAATGGGCAGAAGCATCAAGCTTCTTGGCACAAGCAAGAAATTGGGAGACGATTCCTTCTACGCACTTGTAGCACCTTTCCTTGTTGGACAGGATAATCCTCTTTATGGCGTAAAAGGTGTGTTCAACAGTATTTTTGTACATGGAAATATGCTTGGCGATGCCATGTTCTATGGAAGCGGAGCTGGCAAGCTTCCTACTGCCAGTGCAGTTGCAGCAGACGTTGTGGAGGCTGCAAAGCATCTTCATGACACCATTCCGAATAACTGGAGCAATGAAGAGATGACCCTGATGGAGCCGGATTCTGTAGAAGGCCGTTTCTTTGTCCGTGTGAAGGATACTTCCCTGGATGAGGTGGATAAGGCTTTTGGTAAGGTTGAGGCTGTGATCGAGCCGGATTCCCTTCCGGAAGAATTTGGTTTTATTACCAGACTTATGACACAGGGCGAGTACAAAGCGCGTGTGAAAGCGCTTGGAGAGAATGTTCTGGGCATGATCCGCGTGAAAGACTGATAACATGAAACCGCAGTTATTCAGGTAATGGGCAGCTGCGTGAAACTGTCTGTATGCGCAGATAAAAAATAAAACTGACAGCGTGAAAGGAAAAACTATGCTGATAGTTAAGAAATTCGGCGGTACTTCCGTTGGGGACAAACAGAGAATGTATAATGTTGCCAACCGTTGTATCGAGGAATATAAAAAAGGAAATGACGTGGTGGTGGTTTTGTCCGCCATGGGAAAATATACAGATGAGCTGATCCGTATGGCTCATGATATGGACGACAAGCCTCCGAAGCGTGAGATGGATATGCTCCTTACCATCGGTGAGCAGATGTCCGTATCTCTGATGGCCATGGTAATGCACAAGCTGGGCGTTCCGGCGGTTTCCCTGAATGCTTTTCAGGTGACCATGCATACCACAAGCAGCCATCAGAATGCAAGATTGAAAAGAATTGACACAGAGCGTATCCGCCGTGAGCTGGATGCCCGCAGGATTGTCATCGTTACCGGATTCCAGGGAGTGGATAAGTATGATGATTATACCACCCTGGGACGAGGCGGTTCTGATACCACTGCCGTGGCACTGGCAGCAGCGCTTCATGCAGACGCCTGCGAGATTTATACAGATGTGGACGGCGTTTATACAGCCGACCCACGTAAGGTTCCAAATGCCAGAAAGCTGAAAGAGATCACATACGATGAGATGCTGGATCTGGCAACATCAGGAGCGGGTGTACTTCACAACCGTTCTGTGGAAATGGCGAAGAAATACGGAGTGCCCCTTGTGGTCCGCTCCAGCCTGAATAACAGTGAAGGAACGGTAGTTAAGGAGGTAGTTAGCGTGGAAAGAATGCTGATCAGCGGTGTTGCGCTGGATACAGACGCTGTGAGGATCGCAGTACTGGGACTTCGTGATGTGCCTGGTGTTGCATTTAAGGTATTTGATACCCTTGCAAAGAAAAATATTAATGTAGATGTTATCCTGCAGTCTATCGGACGTGCAGGAACAAAGGACATTTCTTTTACCGTAAATAAGGATGATCTGGATGATGCAGTTGCCACTCTGGAGGAGAGCCAGGAGCGCCTTGGCTTCAAGGAGCTTCACTCTGAGCGCAATATCGCCAAGCTTTCCATTGTTGGCTCCGGTATGCTCAGCAATCCTGGCGTGGCTGCCAAGATGTTTGAGAGCCTTTACAATGAAGGCGTAAACATTAATATGATCTCCACATCTGAAATCCGTATTACCGTCCTTATCAACGAAAAAGACGGAATCCGGGCTATGAATGCAGTACACGATGCTTTCGGCCTTGCCGACTGATCAAATATACATTCTAAGGAGGAATTTCTGTATGAAAAGAAAAGTATTGGGAGTGCTTTTTACAGCAATGTGCCTGTGTGCGGTTCCGTCCGCGGCTTATGCAGAGGCACAGGAAGCCGAAACTACAGAGGCAGCAGGAGAGGCTGCTGATGAGCCTGAGGCTGGTGCAGAAACGGTTACAGAGCTGTCCGACAGCCTGTACGATTTTCAGGTGAAGATCGGGGATAAGGTTTACCAGTTCCCTATGTATTACCAGGATTTTGCAGCAGACTGGACACTTGGCAAGAACGAGGACCCGGAGATGGGCGTTGGAACCAATTCCTATGGTTCCATCAGTTTTTACAAAGGGGACGACCGCGTTTCCGTAGATGTGATCAATCTTGGAATCAACCAGCTGCCATTAAACCAGTGTCTGGTAGCAGGAATTGATATTGATGCAAGCTATGATTTTGATGTGGCGGCTACTCCTGTAGAACTGCCTGGCGGAATCGTAATGGGAAAATCCAATTTTGATGATATCAAAGCTGCTTATGGTGATCCAAGCGATACTTACGAGGGAGACCTGTATACCAAGTATTCCTACTCGAAAGATTATTACGAGGAAGTTCATTTCTATGTATATAAGGATGACAATACTCTGAAGCAGGTAGATATGCGTAACTTCGTAGAGCCAGAAGGATATGACAAGGGAAGTGTAAGCGAGGAAGTTCCAGAAATCGTATCTTCCTATACCGCTCCTACTGAGCTGGGAGATGATCTGCTGGCTCCACAGTTGGAATTCTGCGGAGATCTTTATTCCCTTCCGGCTCCGGTGTCTGCATTCCTTGAGAATGGCTGGGAGCTTCAGGATGTGGAAGATGGCGCTTATGTGGCTGGCCGGGATCTGGAATTTGTAGACATGATGAAGAATAACCAGAGTGTGCATTTCAGTGTTTACAATTTTACCCAGGATGCAACTGCCATCGAGAACTGTTTTGTACGGGAGCTTGAGGTAGGCAATTACGACAGTGATGCTCTTACCCTTACTCTTTCCGGTGGATTTACCCTGGGTGCGAAGAAGGCGGACCTGATCGCAGCTGCAGAGGAAAAAGGCTATGCGTGTGATGAGGACGGAGATTACCTGAATATTTATAAGACTGCAGATACCAAGATTGACAACCGGGCACAGTTCTGGTTTAACAAGGATGAGGATCCGGATACAGTGGCAAGTGTTGCGTACAGAAATGAAATTCTTCCAGAATAAGGGAGAACCCGATCTGGAGGTTTTGCAAAATTAGTAACAGGAGGGAAATATGAGCGACTATGTGATCAGCTGCTGTTCCACAGCAGACCTTACGAAAGAACATTTTGAGAAAAGAAATATTTCCTATATCTGCTTTCATTATGAACTAAATGGAAAAGAATATGCAGATGATCTGGGACAGTCTATGCCATTTGACCAATTTTATAAGGCCATGCAGGATGGTGCATCCACCAAGACTTCCCAGGTAAATGCAGATGAATTCGAAGAATATTTCGAAGGATTTCTGAAAGAGGGAAAAGATGTGCTCCATGTCTGCCTGTCTTCAGGAATTTCTGGCGTTATCAATTCAGCTAACGTTGCAAAAGCGGATCTGGAGGAAAAATATCCGGGGCGTAAGATCCTGGTGGTGGATTCTCTGGGAGCATCCTCCGGATATGGGCTTTTTATGGATAAACTTGCAGACCTTCGGGATGAGGGCAGACCCATTGAGGAGGTTCATGCCTGGGCGGAGGAACACAAGCTGAACCTGCATCACTGGTTTTTTTCCACAGATCTTACGTTTTATATCAGAGGAGGCCGTATTTCCAAGGCCAGCGGCTTTTTCGGCACGATGCTGAATATCTGCCCGCTGCTGAATATGGATGATCAGGGAAAACTGATCCCAAGATTTAAGATCCGTACCAAGAAAAAGGTGATCCGGGCTGTTGTAGACAAAATGGAAGAGTACGCTGAGGGCGGACTTGACTATAGTGGGAAATGTTATATTTCCCAGTCCGCATGTATAGAGGATGCCAGGGAAGTGGCAAGGCTGGTGGAAGAGCGTTTCCCGAAATTAAATGGGAAGGTTGAGATCAATAACATCGGAACTACCATCGGAAGCCATACAGGTCCTGGTACGGTAGCGCTGTTTTTCTGGGGAAACAAGAGAACGGCGTAATTAAAAAATTACAGATGTCAGATGGAAGAATGCTATATTGGGAACAACTGGCATGGCTTAATGGAGCAAAAAGTGAAAACAGCGAAATGGTGCTGCAATATATCTGGCCGGGATGCATCAGAATCCCGGCCTGCTGTTTCACTGCAAAGGAGAATGATGATTATGAAAAAAAGAAGTACGAAGGAAATCAAACTGCAGGCAAAAAAGGCATTGCAGGGACATGTTGGAACTGTGATCCTTGGGCTTCTGGCAGTGTATGGTCTGAATACTTTAGGAACAATCCTTTCTACCAATTTATTTTCTGGCACATCCGCGCTGGATCTGGTTCTCAGTGAAGTATTTATGCTGGTGGTGTCACTGATCGTGGGGATCATTTCCGCTGGTCTGGGGTATATGCTTTTGAATATTTCCAGGGGAAAGGAGTTTTCTCTGGGAGATCTGGGCTACTTTTTCAAAAACCAGCCAGACAGGGTGATCGTTGCAGGCTTTGTGCTGGCGCTGATCCAGCTGGTCACAGCAATCCCTTACTATTATGTGAGCTTTACCACAGATCCGGGACTGACTGTGGATTCCCAGATCCAGTGGCTTTCCATGACTCTGGGACTGCTGGCTGTAAGCACTTTGCTGAATTTTCTTATTTCCCTTCCATTTGCCATGACCTACTTTCTCATGGCGGATGACACAGAGCTTGGAGGAATCCAGGCACTGAAAGAGAGCGCAAGGCTGATGAAGGGAAATATCTGGAGATATGTGAAGCTGAATCTCAGCTTTATCCCGCTTTTGTTATTATCTGTGTTCACGTTCTATATTGCACTTTTCTGGATCATGCCTTATATGGAAATGTCCATGGTGGCATTTTATCGGGATCTGGATGGGGAACTGGACTACAGACTGCCAGGAGATGGAACTGCTGACGGCGGCTTTCATAACTGGACCAATGATTCTGGAAACGGATATGATACAGAAAATAATGACGGTTACAGAAATTAGAAATACAAGCAACAAGAGGAGATTGAAAAAATGGATATTTTACAGGTAATCACCCAGGAACTTGGGGTGCAGAAATGGCAGGTAGAAGCTGCTGTTAAATTGATCGATGAGGGAAACACCATCCCTTTTATTTCACGATATAGAAAAGAAGCTACTGGAACCTTAAATGATGAGCAGCTTCGTAACCTGAACGAGAGACTGACTTATCTTCGAAATCTGGAAGACAAGAAGAATCAGGTTCTTTCCAGCATTGAGGACCAGGGAAAACTGACAGAAGAGCTGAAAGCACAGATCCTGGCAGCACAGACACTGGTAGTGGTAGAGGATCTTTATCGTCCGTACCGTCCGAAGAGACGTACCAGGGCAACAATTGCCAAGGAAAAAGGTCTGGAGCCGCTGGCAAATATTATTATGCTTCAGATGACAGGCAAGTCCATCGAGGAAGAAGCAGAAGCCTTTGTTTCCGAGGAAAAAGAGGTTGCTTCTGTGGCAGATGCCATTGCTGGTGCAAAGGACATTATTGCAGAGCATATTTCCGATGAGGCAGATTATCGAATCCACATCCGTGATCTTACTGCAAAAAAAGGAACCATCAGTTCTACGGCAAAAGATCCGGAGGCACAGTCTGTATACGAGATGTATTATGAGTTTGAGGAGCCGGTGAAGAAGCTGGCTGGACATCGTGTGCTGGCGCTGAACCGTGGTGAGAAAGAGAAATTCCTCACTATCAAGGTAGCTGCACCAGAAGAAGATATTCTTCGTTACCTTGAGAAGCAGGTGATCACCCGAGACAATCCATTTACTACACCGATTCTGAAAGAAGTGACAGAGGACAGTTACAAGCGTCTGATCGCTCCTGCAATCGAGCGCGAGATCAGAAGTGACTTGACTGAGAAGGCAGAGGACGGAGCCATCAAAGTATTTGGCAAAAATCTGGAGCAGCTTCTCATGCAGCCTCCAATCGCCGGACAGACTGTCCTTGGATGGGATCCGGCCTTCCGTACAGGCTGTAAGCTGGCCGTTGTAGATCCTACTGGAAAAGTTCTGGATACCACAGTTGTTTATCCAACTGCTCCTACTAACGAGAAGAAGATTCGCGCTGCGAAGGATACAGTAGAAGCTATGATCAAGAAGTATGGCATTTCCCTGATTTCTGTTGGAAATGGTACTGCTTCCAGAGAGTCTGAGCAGGTTATTGTTGATATGCTGAAGGAGATTCCGGAAGCGAAGGTTCAGTATGTGATTACAAATGAGGCAGGTGCTTCTGTTTACTCTGCAAGCAAGCTTGCTACAGACGAATTCCCAAATTTTGATGTAGGACAGAGAAGTGCTACCTCCATTGCAAGACGTGTGCAGGATCCTCTGGCTGAGCTGGTTAAGATCGATCCGAAATCCATTGGTGTAGGGCAGTATCAGCATGATATGAACCAGAAGAAGCTTGGCGAGGCTCTGACAGGTGTGGTTGAGGATTCTGTAAATAAAGTAGGTGTGGATTTAAATACTGCTTCTGCTTCCCTTCTTGAGTATATTTCCGGTGTTTCCAAGGCTATTGCAAAGAACATTGTAATTTACCGTGAGGAGAATGGCCGTTTCACAAGCCGAAAAGATCTTCTGAAGGTTGCGAAGCTTGGACCGAAAGCATTCGAGCAGTGCGCTGGTTTCATGCGTATTACAGGCGGCTCCAATCCTCTTGACGCGACAAGCGTTCACCCGGAGAGCTATGAGGCGGCTTCCAGGCTTCTTGAGAAACTGGGATATTCCGCTGAGGATATTGCAGGAGGCAAGCTTGCCGGACTTTCCAGACAGATCAGGGATTACAAGAAGACTGCTGATGAACTGGAAATTGGAGAGATCACTCTTCGGGATATTGTAAAAGAGCTGGAGAAACCGGCACGAGATCCGCGTGATGAGATGCCGAAGCCGATTCTCCGCACAGATGTACTGGATATCAAGGATCTGAAAGAGGGTATGATCCTGAAAGGAACTGTCCGCAACGTAATCGATTTCGGAGCTTTTGTTGATATCGGAGTTCATCAGGACGGACTTGTTCATATTTCCCAGATGAGTGAAAAATTTATCAAACATCCGTTGGAAGCTGTAAGCGTCGGAGATGTTGTGGAGGTTCGTGTTCTCGGTGTGGATGAGAAGAAGAACCGGATCAGCCTTTCTATGAAAGGGTTAAATAAATAAAGAGAAGAGGGAAAGCATTATTTCTCTTCTCTTGACATTGCCTTGCAGAAAGCCTTTTTCAAACACGCTTTATAGCGTGTTTGGCAGAGGAATTAGAGAGTTGGATTAAAATGTTAGAAAATATGCTTGTTGTGTATCTGGTTTTAGTTAATATCGCAGCCTTCGGGATGTACGGCATGGACAAGCAGAAAGCCATCAGAAAACAGTGGCGCATCCCAGAGGCTCAGCTTCTTGCGGTGGCTGCCATTGGCGGTTCCGCTGGGGCTCTTCTTGGAATGCAGTTTTTTCATCATAAAACCAGAAAGTGGAAATTTCGCCTGGGTGTGCCGTTAATTCTGGCAGCGCAGTTGATACTGTGGAGAGTCTTGCAGTAGACGGTGGATAATTTGCTTCCAAAATGAATTTCCTGTGGAAAACAGGACAGATTGCTCTGTTTTAAATGGGTATTAGTTCCTGCCGCTTTTGCGATTTTGAGCGGGGTGGACGAAATTGTTTTTGGATAACAAGGGACAAAGTTGTTTGTGGGAAAGGACTGAAAAAAGGAGATGGGAATTTGGAAGGACAGGTTATAGAGAATGCAGTTCAGGAGACTGTCCAGGAAACAGTGGATAAAGTAAACTCCAACTGGGATCAGATCAAGGCTTACTTTAACGGTCATATTCCGGATTTGATCAGCTTCGGAATGAAAGTGGTTCTTTCTATTGTAGCGTTTTATGTGGGAACAAAGCTGATCAAGTGGCTGCTGAAGGTTGCGAAGCGTTCCATGGAAAAGGCCGGCATAGACATGGGGGTTGCCCAGTTCATCTGTTCTTTTGGGAAATTTTTGCTGTATCTGATTCTGATTTTTAATATAGCTACTAATTTCGGTGTGAAGGAATCTTCCGTAGCAGCTCTTCTGGGAACTGCCGGCGTTACCATCGGTCTTGCTTTGCAGGGCGGTCTGGAGAATCTGTCTGGCGGCGTTATGCTGCTTTTGTTTAAGCCTTTTCAGGTAGGAGATTATATTATACAGGATCAGGCTGATGGAACGGAGGGAACCGTATATAAGGTTGAGATGTTCTATACGACCCTGATCACCATTGACAATAAGCACGTAATCATTCCAAATGGAAAATTATCCAACAGCACCATTATCAATGTAACTGCGCAGAATTTGCGTAACCTGGAAATCAAAGTGGGAATTTCCTATGATTCCGATATTAAGAAAGCAAAAAAGCTTTTGCAGCACATTTTACAGGAAGATCCCGGAACCAAATCGGACAAAGACATGCTGGTCTTTGTAGACGAACTTGCTGACAGTGCCGTAGTCATGGGTCTTCGCGTCTGGGTGCCTACCGATAAATACTGGAAGATCAAATGGCGCCTCAATGAGAAAATCAAAGAATCTTTTGATGCCAACGGAATTTCCATTCCGTATCCGCAGATGGATGTACATGTGGTGGAGACAAATAAAGACAAATGATAATAGATATATAATAGAAAATATGAAATAGATGTACAAATAGATTTCCTATTGAAATTATCTTATTTCTATTGTATAATCCACCATGAAAAGAAAATTTCTTCGGGGCAGGGTGATCGAAATCCTTGGAAATCGAAATTCCCTACCGGCGGTATAGTCCGCGACCCGCTTTGGCGGCTGATTTGGTGAAATTCCAAAACCGACAGTAAAGTCTGGATGAGAGAAGAACGCGCAGAATATTTAGATCGGTTGATATTTTTTTGTACGTGCTCATTGCCCCGGAAGAGATTCCGGGGCTTTTTATGTGGTGATTTTAACGTTACTGGTTACTGTTCACTCCGTTCACAGTAACACGCTTCGCGATGCACAGAAATCATGCATTCGCATGATTTCGCGCGGCAATTCTCGGGTTTTCTGTGAACTTTGTTCACAAAAAACACCTCGCGGAACGTTACCAGTGAACAGTAACCGTTACTGTTTACTGGTAACATTTTAATCCCATACTTGCAGAAATTTTCTTTAAATATTATAATTTAAGGAGCAATGAGTATGAGCGAACAAGTAATCAAAAATGGAAACGTAATGGAGCGAAGCCGCACCAGAACCATTGCCCAGGTAGCAATGTTAGGTGCTGTGGCAGGTGTGTTGATGAATTTTGAGGTACCGCTGCCATTTCTGGCACCGTCCTTTTATCAGTTGGATTTCTCTGAGATTCCAGCACTGATCGGTTCTTTTGCAATGGGACCTGTAGCAGGTATACTGATTGAACTGGTGAAAATTCTGGTACATCTGGTAACCAAGGGAACTATGACAGCAGGCGTTGGTGATGTGGCAAACTTCCTCTTTGGCTGTTCTTATGTAGTTCCAGCCGGACTGATTTATCGTTATCAGCATAAGAAGACAAGAACACACGCAGTGGCAGGTATGGCAGCAGGTGTAATTCTTACCACAGTGCTTGCATGCTTTGTAAACGCATTTGTACTTCTTCCGGCATACGGCAAGGCATTTGGAATGCCGGTACAGGCATTTATTGAAATGGGTGCAGCAGTACACAGCGGTGTAACCAACCTTCTTACTTTTGCAATTATGATTCTTGTACCATTCAATTTATTTAAATACACATTAACCTCAGTGATCGTGTTCTTTATTTATAAAAGAATCCGTGTGATTCTTCGCGGTGACTGATTCTCTGTTCCTTGGTGAGATCTAGAGCCTGTTTGAAAAATCATTCCCGCAATCTGCACGCCCCACTTTGCGGTATATTTTGCCCGAATTCGGTTGCCGTAGCCCGCTACGGCGCCCTTATCCGGACAAAATCTCCCACAAATTGTGACGCACATCTTGCAGAAAGCCTTTTTCAAACACGCTCTAGCGAGACCTCTGACCAGAACAGCAAGAACTGACGAAAAGAGGTTCCTATGGGAAAAATCAACAGCATTACCAAACAGACAGATAATCGTTATGTAAACCTTTATAATGTAAAAGCCACCAGTGTGCACAATACCCCGGTAAACTATTTTGTGTCTTCCCGTGCAAAAGATGTAGACAGCCTGAAAATGGTGACACATAAGAACAATCCGGACGGTGTGATCATTTATAGCATTTATGGCGAAAAACATGACAAAGTGGTGTTGATTCGCCAGTATCGTTATACATTAGGTGATTATATTTATGAATTTCCAGCTGGTCTGGTAGAGCCAGATGAGAATTACCATGAAGGCGCAATTCGTGAAATGTACGAGGAAACCGGACTGAAGCTTGATCCTATTCCGGTAGCAGAAGCTTACCAGAAGCCCTATTTCACTACTGTAGGAATGACAGACGAGTCTTGTGCGACTGTATATGGATATGCCAGCGGCGAAATCAGTTCCAAGGCACAGGAAGATACGGAAGAGATTGAAGTGATTCTGGCGGACCGCGAGGAAGTGAAGCGGATTCTGAAGGAAGAGAATGTAGCGATCATGACGGCATATATGCTGATGCATTTTCTGGAAGATAAGGAACCATTTGGATTTTTGAATAAGATCAGGTAAAACAAAATCCCCGAAATTTTCGGGGATTTTGTTATTCATAGTATTCAATATCCTGACCGGAAGTATCGGATGAGCTGTCTCTATTATCGGAACCGGTACCAGAGCCATCCTCTGTATAATCAAGGTCTCCGCTGTCTTCTGTTCCGTAGTCCTCTGAAGGATCCTCTGTATAATCAGGAATATCGGTATTATCGGTAGTGTCGCTTCCTGAACTGTCTTCGGAATCTTCTGTAGGATAAGTAATCTGACCACTGTCAGAGGAATCCGTATCTGAATTATCATAGCTGCCGTCTACCTGGCTGCTGTCATAAGAAGTATCGTTCTGGCTGCTATCGTAAGAACTGTTATAGTTGCTGTCCTGGCTGTAAATCGGAAATTCAGCCTGTTCAGCCTGTTCAGCTGCAGTTTCCGGTGCTTCTGTCAAAGTGGTCTTGGCTGTGGGAACACGGCTCTCCTTGGGAACCACTACGGAAATTCCAAACATAGCCATACTAAGCAGAACCGCTGTGGATGCGATATGGAATTCATCTTTGTATCTCATAAATATTACACCTCATAAGTATCTTTATTAACGGTTATTCAACAGATATCCCAATTATAACACATCCAGGAATGATTTTGTAAAAAATAAAAACAGTATGGTTAAGAATAGTCACAAAGTCTGGATAAAATAGTCAGTTTATGTTATATTATATAGGAAAAAACATGTAACTTATTTATCTGATTTTATAAGTTTTTTTGTGGAGGGAACGGATAAGAACAGATAGTATAAGAATATAATTTCTATTATAAGGAAGGTGAGCAATTGGAAAATTATACTAAGTACAAGCTGAAAAGCAGTGATGAGCTTGCATCAGTGCTGAACGGCAAGGACAACCTGTTTGTGATTGCCTGTAATAAGTGCTTTAAGGAATTTGAGACGGTTGAGGAACCGGATTGCGATGAATTCCTGAAGTTTGCAAAGGAGCAGGGAAAGACTGTCACAGGTAGTGCGAAAGTTGATTTCTTATGCAACAAAATGCATACAGAAAGAAAATTGCAGGATCTGCTTCCGGAAGGAACAGAGAATGTGGTAGTAATTTCCTGTGGTCTTGGTATTCAGACTGTTGCGGATCTGGCAGGTAAGCCGGTTGTTGCTGCAAGCAATACCCTTAACTACAGAGGTCATCATGGCATGGCACTTACCAAGAAGAGCTGTGATGCATGTGCACAGTGTTATCTGAATATTACCGGTGGTGTCTGTCCCATCGTTGACTGTTCCAAGAGTCTTGTGAATGGTCAGTGTGGAGGAGCAAAGAATGGAAAGTGCGAAGTAGATCCCAATAAGGACTGCGCATGGGAGAAAATTTACCAGAGACTGGCGAAACAGGGACGTCTGGAAGAATTCCTTAATCAGCCCGTACAGGTTCGTGATTTCTCCAAGGTTAATTTCAAGGTGATCAATGATTATGTGAAATCAATCAGAGAAAACAGACTGGATGGTTATTATGGTGGTGTTCATCCGTCAGAGCGCAAGGAATTCAGTGAGCACATTGCTCTTAAGAAGTTCCCGGATCCGAAGACGGTTGTAATTTCCATGTCTCAGCATCTGGGTGCTCCGGCGAATCCCATCGTTCAGGTTGGTGACATTGTAAAAGTCGGTCAGAAAATCGGCGAAGCTGCCGGATTTATCAGCGCTCCTGTACATTCCAGCGTAAGCGGAACGGTAGTTGCTGTTGAACCTCGTATGCACGGCACAAGAGGCAGTGAAGTGATGGCTGTTGTTATTGAATCGGATGGAAAAAATACTCTGCACGAATCCGTACAGCCACATGGAGACCTTGACAAGCTTACTCCGGATGAAATCATTGATATCATTCGTGAAGCAGGAATCGTTGGTATGGGTGGTGCAGGTTTCCCGACCTGTGTCAAGCTGAAACCGGCGAAACCAGTTGATACCATCCTTCTCAATGGATGCGAATGTGAGCCGCTTTTGACAGCAGACCACAGAGTGCTTCTTGAGTATGCAGATGATATTATTTTTGGTCTGAGAGCAGTCCTTAAGACAACCGGCGCCCAGAAGGGTATCATTGTTATTGAGGATAATAAGCCGGATGCCATTGAATTAATGCAGGAAAAAGTTGCCAATATCGGAGATATGGAAGTATTTGTTGCCAGAACCAAATACCCACAGGGCGCTGAGAAAACTCTGATCAAGCGTGTTATGGGCAGAATTGTTCCAAGCGGCGGTCTTCCGGCAGATGTTGGTGTTGTAGTAGATAATATCAGTACAGTAAAGGCAATTTCAGACGCAATCCAGACAGGAATGCCTCTGATTGAGCGTGTTGCAACTGTTACAGGTGAGAAGATCAAGAATCCTGGAAACTTTATCATCAAAATTGGTACAAGCGTAAGAGAGCTGATTGACTACTGTGGTGGATTTACAGATGAGGATGTTCTGGTTAAGATGGGCGGACCTATGATGGGATTCCCTCTGAATACACTGGATGTACCTATGATGAAGGGATCCAACGGTATCATTGCAATTGATACAGATGAGACCAAAGAGCAGCCATGTATCAAATGCGGACGCTGTGTAGATGTCTGTCCGATGGAGCTGTCTCCGCTGTACTTTGTAAAATATGCCAAAGACGAGAACTGGCAGGGCATGAAGGACATGAATGTTATGGATTGTGTTGAGTGCAGATGCTGTCAGTATATCTGTTCTTCCAAGATTCCGATCATCGACAGTATTAAAGCCGGAAAAAATGCAGTAAGGGGGATGAAGTGATATGTTGATTACCCAGTTAAAAGCAAAAGAAGCAATCACATCACTGACAGCCGGAAAAAAAGTTTTCATTATTAACTGTCATGGATGTAAAGAGGTTCATTTTCCGGAAAAAGAAGCTGTTGAACTTCAGAAGGAGCTTTCCGCTGAAGGAAATGTGACAGGAATTATGACTACTGATTATATTTGTAATCCGGAAAATATGGAGCTGCGTCTTCAGAAACATATGAGCAAAATTCAGGAAGCAGATATGGTTCTTGTATTTTCCTGTGGTGTTGGTGTGCAGACAATTTCTGAATATCTGGAAGATAAGATGGTCTGTGCTGCCTGTGATACATATCCGGTACCTGGTTTCCAGGGAGTGACACCATTAGAATATAAATGCGATCAGTGCGGTGAGTGTTATCTGAATCTGACAGGTGGAATCTGCCCGATCACAGCATGTTCCAAGAGCCTTGTGAATGGCCAGTGCGGCGGTTCCAAGAATGGAAAATGCGAAGTGGACAGTGAAATGGAGTGTGGATGGGAGCGTATTTACAGACGCCTGAAAGAGATTGGACGCCTTGATATGCTGAAATGCCCGACACAGATCCACAATTTTGCTACAGATGATGATGTGAAATAAAAGGTTAATCCTAAATTTTTAATGATTGGAGCAAATATAATATGAAAATGAAAGAATTATTCGATCGTGGTGAATTTGCAGTTTCAGCAGAAGTAGGACCGCCGAAAGGAATCCATGTAGATGAGCTGGTAGAAGAAGCCAAAACATACCTTACAGGTGTTCATGCAGTTAACGTAACAGATAACCAGTCTTCTGTTATGCGTCTTGGATCTCTTGCAATGTGTAAGGTTCTCAAAGATGCAGGCATGAATCCGATCTTCCAGCTTGCATGCCGTGACAGAAACCGTATCGCTCTGGAGTCTGACCTTCTCAGCGCTGCTATGTTTGGTATTGACAATATTCTCTGTCTTACCGGTGATCATACTAAAATGGGCGATCATCCTCAGGCAAAACCGGTATTCGACCTTGATTCCGTATCTCTTCTTCACACAGTGAAGCTTCTGGAGTCTGGCGTAGATCTTGGTGGAAACCAGCTTGTTGGAGAGCCTCCGAAATTCTCCAAGGGTGCTGTTGTTTCTCCATGCAGTGATTCTGTTGATGCACAGCTTGCAAAGATGGAGAGAAAGGTTGCTGCTGGTGCTGATTATTTCCAGACACAGGCTGTATTTGAGCCGGAGAAATTTATCAAATTTATGGAAAGAGCAAAACAGTTCGGAAAACCTGTACAGGTTGGAATTATTATTCCGAAGT
Organism: Ruminococcus sp. RTP21484sp1_RTP21277st1_D2_RTP21277_210401; assembly: GCF_040924225.1. Classification (NCBI taxonomy): domain Bacteria; kingdom Bacillati; phylum Bacillota; class Clostridia; order Eubacteriales; family Oscillospiraceae; genus Ruminococcus; species Ruminococcus sp. RTP21484sp1_RTP21277st1_D2_RTP21277_210401. The sequence continues at coordinate 29,433 of NZ_JBCOMJ010000011.1, forward strand.
CCGCTGGAATGGCGAAATTCATGAATAACAATGTTGCCGGCATTCATGTTCCGGATGAGATGATTGAGGAACTGAAGGCTGACAAAGAAAAGACAAAAGCTGGAATTACCGGTGTTGAGATCGCTGCACGTATTATCAAAGAGTGCAAGCCATACTGCCAGGGTGTTCATATCATGGCACTTGGCTGGGAGTCCAAGATTCCGGATCTGCTGAAATTAGCTGAAATCTAAAAAGTCAAGCGGATATTCGCAACCCCAGCAGGGGACTTACTTTATTCGGTAAAATTACACGGGCCGTCCGAACCATGAATGCAGGAATCTGCGTTTGTGGAGGATGGCTCGTTTTTTTACTTGCTATGAAAGTCCTGGACGGCAACCAAGAATGAGCCATGCTTGCATCAGCGAATTCTTGGGTATCGGACGGGCTAGACCGTATGAGTAAGTAGGGCGATAGCCCGGATTACGAATGCGGTCGGCAGCTGTGGGAGTGCCATAGGCGCGGAACAGCTGACTTTCATATAAAAATAGTATTGTTTTAAACAGAAATGAACGATATAATTTTATTATTGGGAAGTGATGGGCAGGAGGAAAATTATATGGAAACAAACTATGCAAAAAGTGCATACAGAACCTTTTTATTCTGGGGAGTATGTTCTTCTCTTGGGGTTACCGTATCCACCCTTGTGGATGCTACTCTGGTAGGAAATTTTATAGGCAGTACCGGCCTGGCTGTGGCGAACATTGCAACACCGGTATTTCTGCTTTATCTACTTATGGGAATCACCTTAGGCGGCGGTGCAGGCGTCTTAATTGGGAAAAAACTTGGTGAAGCAGATCTGAAAGGTGCAAATCGGGTTTTCGGCTCCGTATTAAGTGCAGGACTGATAACAGGTGTGCTTTTCGCAGCAGCATCGCTCGTATTTCGCAGCGCATTATGCAGTCTGCTTGGTGCCACACCGGAGCTTTTGCCACAGGCACTGCAGTATCTGACTGTGGTATTTGCTTTTGCCCCGATTTATGTAGTGTATAATATTCTTTCCATAGCAGTGCGTACAGACGGCGCACCAAAGTTGGCTGCCATTTCTTCAGCTGGCGTTATTGTCACAAATTTAAGCCTAGATTTGCTGTTTATGAAAGTGCTGAACTGGGGACTGGTTGGGGCTTCGGCGTCTTTATGTATTGCGGAAACAGTAGGAACTCTGATTCTGCTTACTCATTTTTGGAACAAGCAGGCGCTTTTAAGCTTTCATTTTCACATTCCTACAGGAAATGAGATCAAAGAATATGTGGAAAATGGATTTGGCGTAGGCTCTGCATTTATTTTTCAGGCGGTGGTTATGCTGGTGTTTAATACCATGCTGTTAAAGGAAAATTCTGAAAATGGCACTTTTTCTGTGGCTGTATTTGGCGTTATTTATACCATGAGCACCATTCCGGGGGCCATGTTTGACGGTGCCGGAGCCGCGGCATCTACGGTTATCTCTATTTTAGGCGGTGAGAAGGACTGGAAAGGAATGCTGGCAGTGTACCACGATGGACTGCGGATCGTTGCAGCTGCAGGAATGCTTATGGCATTGTTTTTTGCTGCCGGCGCAAAGAATATTCTGGTTTTCTTTGGTCTGAATGATGGCCAGGCATTGGAAACAGCAACAGTGGCGTTTCGTATTTACGCATTAAGTGTGGCTCTGGCAGGAGTGAATGTGGTAACCACGTCCTTCTGGCAAACAATAGGAAAGACAAGATGCGCTTCCGGTTTATCTGTTTTACGCAACTTCATTCTCATGCTGGTGGCCGGATTTTTGCTGATTGAGAAAAAGGGTATTGTAGGGCTTGCGCTTGTGTATGTGATAAGTGAGGGAATTTGCCTGCTGCTGGTTTTGGCAATACAGATATTTGGAAAAATAAAAGATTACATAAAAGAAAAATACAGTTTTACCAACCGGGTTTTTGAGGAATATTATCCCATCGAGGAAGGCAGTATGGAAAAAATGTCCCAGAATCTGGAAGGGTTGTGCGATGAATGGGAACTTGATTTTAAACAGTCCTTCTTTATCCATCTGATCGTGGAGGAGCTGCTTCTGAATATTATGAAATTTGGTATCGGCGAAACAGATAAGAAATATTATGTATCCGTAAAAGTAATGGATAACAACGGTGAATGCATCCTGCGGATCCGGGACAATGTCAATTCCTACAATCCTTTCGACCTTCGCGGTGACGAGGTTGACCGTGCTGTAATGGAAATGATCAAGAAAAAGGCGAAGTATTATGAGTATCAGAGAAAGCTGGTGTTCAATTATCTTTATGTGACGATCTAACTTGTTTTACATATGGCAACATGCTAAACTGAGTTTAAATAAATTACCAGATGGAGGTGACCACTCATGAGCCAGACTGTGTCTCTGGGAGAATAAGGATTCTGTTACCTTGATCACACGTTCCCGGTATTTGGAAAGACATTTGTACTTGATAAAAAGGTAAAGAAAGTCCGCCTGTATGCAACCGCATATGGTGTTTATGAAGTGGCAGAGCTGCTTGGGGCTGCACCGCAGGCGAAACCGCTTTATGACGCTGTTGTGAATGCACTGAATGCGAAATGTAAAAATAACAAATAACAGCTATTTATCCCACTTTTCTTTCCGATATTCCCCAGGTGTCACCTGGTAGTGTTTTTTGAAGGCTCTGCAAAAATAATCTACATTGTGAAAACCAGTTTCGGCTGAAATGGTGCTGACTTTTTTCTCTGTATGGGAGAGCAGAAGAGCAGCCTGTTTCAGCCGATAGTTTATTAGATAGTTAACCGGCGTGATGTGCAGATAGCTCCGAAAAAGATTTAAGGCAGAGCTTTTGCTGATCATAGACTGTGCAGCAATTTCGTCCAGGGAAAGATTTCTTCTGTAATTTTCGTGAATAAACTGCATCATCAGCTGGAGTCTTGCGCGGTTTACAGAGAATTGTCCAGTGATTTCCGGTGTAGTGGAAAGGTCTGTATGCTTGTATATTTCCAGCCAGAGCTGCTGCATAAGGGCAGAGGTCAGAAGATGGCAGGAAGAACCGGAAGTCTGCGCAGAAATAATCTGCTTCATAAGATCAAGAACTTTGGCCTGCCAGGAAATCTCCCTGCGAAAAATCCAAAAAGGAATATTCGATGAAATGATAGGCTTCACATAATTCTGGTAAATATAGCTGTCTGTAGCTGCAAGGAAAGAGGGCATGCAGAGAAAGTTTGGGATGACAGCATCCACAGGAGAGGAAAAACGGTGAAGGAATTTGGAATTAATAAAAATGCCGCTGTCAGCTGGCAGCTCCAGCTGTTTTTCCCCAATCCATGCAGTTACGGTTCCGGATTGAATATACACAAATTCCAGCTCCGTATGCCAGTGCCAGTCTATGCAGTTAAAATCAAATTGGGCTAAATGCTCATAATAGTAGCGAAAGGGATAGTCCTGGCTTCCGTGGGGAATGGTCTCCATTAAATTTTCGTCGGTAATAATTTTGGTATATACGTTGGTTTCTTTCATATCTTGTTTATCCTCAAATCGAGACCTGGAGCCTGTTTGAAAATCATTCCCGCAATCTGCTCGTCCCACTTTGCGGTATATTTTGCAGAAAACCTTTTTCGAACCGCTCTGGGAAGTGCCCCGAAAAAATAGAAAATTAATGTTTTTACGATATTATACAATAAAAATCAGAAATAATCCAATGAAAAACACATTTAAATATAATATAATCCAATAAGACAAAAATCTTCTTTAAAGAAGAAAAAAAGGAGAACCAATCATGCCAAATTACCAGAAAACCAAACGAGCCTGTTATATGGGCTTTATCACCCAGGCTATAGCAGCAAATTTTGCACCTTTGCTGTTTCTGAAATTTCACACAGATTATCATATTTCCCTTGGAAATATTGCACTGATCTCCACCTGCTTTTTCTTTACCCAGCTGCTGGTTGACTTGTTTTGTGCCCGATTTGTGGACAAAATCGGATATCGCGTGTGCATTGTAACCTCTGAGATCAGTTCCGCTTTAGGACTGGTGGGGCTGGCATTTCTTCCGGAGCTTTTGCCAGATCCTTTTATGGGAATTATCATCAGTGTTATTGTTTATGCTGTTGGAAGCGGACTGATTGAAGTGCTGTGCAGTCCTATTATGGAAGCATGTCCTTTCAAAAATAAAGAAGCGACCATGAGTCTTCTTCATTCCTTCTACTGCTGGGGCTCTGTGGGAACCATTGCAGTTTCCACCCTGTTTTTCGCAGTTTTTGGAATGGACAGCTGGAAGTGGCTGGCAGTTTTGTGGGCAATCGTTCCGGCCGTTAATGTTTACAACTTTGCCACCTGTCCCATCGAACATCTGGTGGATGAAGGGGAAGGCATGAAGATCAGGGAACTGTTTCGTAAGCCTGTGTTCTGGATTGCCGTGTGTCTGATGGTGTGTTCAGGGGCATCAGAGCTGTCCATGTCCCAGTGGGCATCTGCCTATGCAGAGGCGGCACTTGGACTGTCAAAGACCATCGGAGACCTGGCCGGTCCCTGCATGTTTGCCATTACGATGGGAATCAGCCGTATGATCTTTGGAAAATACGGAGATAAAATGGACTTGATGAAATTTATGGCAGGATCCGGAATTTTATGCGTATTCTGCTATCTTCTTGCATCTCTGTCCTCCAATCCGGCAGCAGGACTGATCGGCTGTATTGTCTGTGGATTTTCTGTTGGAATCATGTGGCCTGGTACCATCAGTATTTCCTCTAAGAAATTTCCAGCCGGCGGAACCGCCATGTTTGCCCTTCTTGCCATGGCAGGAGACCTTGGAGGCAGCATAGGCCCTGGAATCGTGGGGCGTGTCACACAGAATGCAGGAGATAATATCCGCGTGGGTATGGGCGTAGGACTGATTTTCCCAGTGGTGCTGCTGGTGATGATTTTTCTGCTGAAAAAGGTGAAAGTAGAGGAAAAATAACTGGTATTTGAAAATCTACAGAGGGTTTAGAACGTGTTTGAAAAAGGCTTTCTGCAAAAAATTTCCATAAAGCAGGGAGTACAGATGGTGGGAATGATTTTCAAACACGCTCTGAAATATAATAGGAAGGCTGAGGTATTATTTAAAACGGGTTGGCGTAAATTAAAGATAAGTATATTCTGAGTATGCATATGCTGCAAAATGGAGGAAATATGCCAGATCAGAAGCTGGATAATCTTTTGAACCTTGCGCTGGATGCCACAGAAGAGGAAAGAGAGAAATCCCGAAATCTGAATGTGGGGTATGAGAAGCAGACACGAAAGTGGGAAATTATTGTGAAGTATAGTGAAATGGGTGATTCTGTTGAGGCGTTGCTTGGTGGATCCGGAATTTCCGTGGTTCCTCTCCTTGGCGGGTATGCCATTGTGACGCTTCCTGAAAGTATGCTGGAAGAATATGCCCGACGTCCCCAGATAGAATTTATAGAAAAGCCCACCCGTCTGTATTTTGAAGATCTTTTTTCAAAAGAGGCAAGCTGTATTACCCAGGTGCAGCGCGATGAGCCGGGAAATCTACGGCTGACAGGGCGCGGTGTGTTGATCGGAATTGTAGATTCCGGCGTGGATTACCGTCATCCTGCATTTCTCACAGCAGACGGAAAGTCCAGAATATTGCGTTTGTGGGATCAGAGCATTCCCGGTAATCCACCGGAGGGCTATGCAACAGGAACTGAATATACCAATGAGGAAATTAATGAGGCGTTGTCCCTCTCTGTGCAGGAGGGACGGCGCCTTGTTACGTCTGAAGATGGAAGCGGTCATGGAACCGCTGTGCTTGGAGTGGCAGCTGGCAGCGATTTTTCCCATGGTGCAGTGAACCGGGGTGTGGCATATGAAAGTGACCTTCTGGTTGTGAAAATGGGAATTCCAAGACAGGACTCTTTTCCAAGAACTACAGAGCTGATGCAAGGTGTAGATTATCTGGTTCGGCAGGCCATACGGCTTGGAAGACCAATCGCAATCAATTTAAGCTTTGGAAATAATTATGGTTCACACAGAGGCGATTCTCTGCTGGAAACTTATCTGGACAATGTGTCCGGAATGGGGAAAAATGTGATCTGTGTAGGAATGGGCAACAATGGAAATGATGCTCTGCATACCGGAGGAAAGCTTTCGCCAGGTGAAATCCAGGAAATTGAACTTGGTGTTGGTGCCTTTGAGCCAACCTTAAATGTGCAGCTTTGGAAAAATTATGAAGATGAGATGGAAATCTATCTGGAAAATCCAGCCGGGGAGCGTGTTGGCCCCCTTTTTGAAACACTGGGCGCCCAGCGTTGGCAGGCGGGAAATACGGAACTTCTGATTTATTATGGAAAACCGGCACCATATCATGTGACGCAGGAGATTTATGTGGATTTTCTGGCGCGGGATGGGAAAAGACCCTATGTAGACAGCGGTGTGTGGAAAATAATCTTAGCAGCAAGAAATATAAAAAACGGGGAATATTTCCTGTGGCTTCCAGGTGGCAAAACGCTAAACCCAGGCACAGCCTTCTATCTTCCACGTCCTCAGGGAACCCTCACAATCCCTGCCACTGCCAGGCGCGTAATCAGTGTCGGCGCCTACGATGCCCGCCAAAACACCTATGCCGATTTCTCTGGCCGCGGCTGTCGTGCCCTCCCCTATCCAAAACCCGACCTTGTCGCTCCCGGTGTTGATATCTATGCTCCCCGCTCTGGTGGAGGCTATGCATCCTTCACTGGCACCTCCTTTTCCACGCCTTTCGTTACCGGTGCAGCCGCCCTCCTTATGGAATGGGGAATCACCCGCCGAAACGATCCCTACCTCTATGGCGAAAAACTAAAAGCCTATCTCCGTCGTGGTGCAAAAGCCTTGCCAGGAGTGGAAAAAGTGCCGAATGACTTAATCGGGTGGGGACGACTCTGTTTGGAAAGTAGCCTGCCAGAATAGGATAATTAATGTACAAGATGTAGCAATTTAAAGTGTTCCAATCTGAACATTTTAAAAAGCAGGTCGGATTATTGACTTTTACACCAAGTGTTTCCGAATGGATTAATAAAACGAATGCCATAAAAACTACTGTTTATGTAAAAAAAAGAACCGTTTATGTAAAAAAAGAACCGTTTATGTAAAATACAACAGAATCTGCTGAAATCTGATAGAATACTCCTGAAAATAACAAAGGGAGGAAATGATTATGACAGGATTTTTAGTAAACTTACTGAGCCCGGTTTTCAGCAGTCTCGGTGTAAGTCAGGCTGACCTTACATCCTATATTGAGAAGCTGATCGGCTACGTTATCGCAATCTTTGCTTTACTTGTTGTGATGATCGTAGTAATGGTTGTGGCTCATAAAGCCAAAAAGGGATTCCGCCATGTGATCCGCTGGCAGGCTGCCATTGCATTTATTGCAATTGTTGCAGTGCTTGTAAATGTAATCTGCTACGGACCGATGTACAACAACGTATCAAGTGTTTTAAACGCAAAGAAAGTAGTACTTGCACAAGAGACTACAGACCAGAGCCGTGCAACCATTCAGAAGGTTGCTGAAGAAGGAATGGTATTACTGAAAAACGATGGTATCTTACCTCTTTCCTCAGATACAAAGAAACTGAATGTATTCGGCTGGGATTCTACAAACCCGCTGTTTGGCGGAACAGGATCAGGATCTTCTGATTCTTCCACAGCAATCGGTATTCTGCAGTCCTTAAAGGATGCCGGATATGAGACAAACGAGTCTCTTACCAAGATGTATACTGACTACAGAGCTGACCGTCCTACAATTGCTATGGCACAGCAGGACTGGACACTTCCTGAGCCGACAAAGGATTATTACACAGACAGCCTGATGGACGAAGCAAAAGAGTATTCTGACACAGCTGTAGTTGTAATTGGACGTTCCGGTGGAGAGGGTGCAGACCTTCCAACCGATATGAAGTCTGTAATTGATGGAAGCTATGCAAAGATGGCAGAGGAAGTATCGGTTTCCCCGGATAATTACGGATATGTAAAAGGAAGCTACACAAACAATGGAGACTATGATGACTTCGATGAGGGAGAGAGCTATCTCGAGCTTTCCAATACAGAGGAAGATATGCTGGATACAGTATGCTCCCAGTTTGATAATGTTATTGTAGTTGTAAATGCAAATAATGCAATGGAACTGGACTGGGTTGACAAATATGAGCAGATCGGTGCTGTTATCTTTGCTCCTGGAGCAGGTGCAACAGGCTTCGAAGCACTGGGCGAGATCATCAATGGTTCTGTAAACCCATCTGGAAAAACAGTAGATACCTTTGTAAAGGATCTGACAGAGACTCCATACTACAACAATATGGGTCTGAATGCTTATACAAACGTAGAAGATCTGAAAGAGCAGATCGCAGCAAATGATCCGGCTTACGAAGGAAGCATGGGATTTGTAAACTATGCAGAAGGAATCTATGTAGGATATAAATTCTATGAAACAGCAGCTGAAGAGGGTCTTATCAAGTATGAGGATATGGTACAGTATCCATTTGGATATGGACTCAGCTACACAACCTTTGACAAACAGATTGAGAATTTCAAGGATAACGGAGATACCGTCACCTTTGATGTAACAGTAGAGAACACAGGCTCTGTTGCAGGAAAAGATGTTGTGGAAATTTATTACACAGCACCTTACACAAACGGTGGAATTGAGAAAGCAGCAGCAAACCTGATCGCTTTCGAGAAAACAGATTCTATTGAGCCGGGAGAATCCCAGACAAAATCCTTTACCATCAACAAAGAAGATATGGCTTCCTATGATTCTGAAGGTATTAAGATCTCCGGAGGCGGTTATATCTTAGAGGCTGGCGAATACACAATTTCTCTTCGTTCAGACTCTCATACAGTTCTTAGTGAAGAGAAGTTCACCGTTGATGAAGATATTGATTACAGCAAAGATGGTCGTTCTTCCGACAAAACTGTTGCAACAAACCAGTTTGAGGATTATGCGAGAGGCGACTTTGAGCAGCTTTCCCGTGAGGACGGTTTTGCAAATTATGACAAAGCATGCGGTGTGCCGGAAGAGGATGCTTATGTAATGAGCGACGAGACAAGAGCAGCCGTAGAAGAGAATGTATTTGGCATTTATGATGGAACCAAATATAACAATGATTCTGATGAAATGCCGGAAATGGGAGCAGACAACGGACTTCAGCTTGCTGACCTTACCGGAAAAGATTATGACGATGCAGACTGGGATAAGCTGTTAGACCAGCTTAGCTTTGAAGATATGACTACTCTGATCAATGTTGGTGGATGGCAGACTGCAGAAATCAAATCAGTAGGTAAAATTGCCACATCTGACTGTGATGGACCTGCAGGATTAAACAACTTCATCACAAAGGCATATGGAACTGCTTATCCATCTGAAGTTCTTATGGCTCAGACCTGGAACAAAGAACTTGCAAATGAAATCGGCGTTTCTATGGGACAGGAATATGTAGATGCTGACAACTACGGATGGTACGGACCCGCTATGAACATCCACCGTACAGCGTTTGCAGGACGTAACTTCGAGTATTATTCAGAAGACAGTCTGTTGTCCGGATACATGGCAGCAAATGAAATGAATGGAGCAGCCACCAAGGGTGTTTATCCATACATGAAGCATTTTGCATTAAATGATCAGGAAACAAACAGATGCTCCTTCCTTCTCACATTTGCTTCTGAGCAGACCATCCGTGAAGGATATCTGAAAGCATTTGAGCTTGCAACAAAGGGCTTTGAAGGAAAAGCAATGGCAGTTATGTCCTCCTTCAACTGGATCGGTACAGTGCCAAGCTGTGCAAACAACGAGCTTTTGAACAACGTGCTCCGTGGAGAATGGGGATTCGTTGGAATGGTAGAAACCGATTATGACGGTTCTTATGGTTACATGATCACCGATCATTGTATCAGAAACGGAAATGATCTGATGCTTGGATTTAACAGTGCAGAGTCCAACAAACTGACAGATGAGAGCGCAACAGCAGTTCTTGCAATGCGTCAGGCTTGCAAAAATATCCTTTATACAGTAGCAAACAGCGGATATTATGCAGATGGAAATCCGGCAAGCGGAATGACCAATATGACAAAACTGTTTGTAATGATTGACGTGATTCTTGCAGTTGTTCTTATTGTAGTTGATACAATTGTAATTGTACGTTGGAGAAAAAAGAAAAAACAGGCTGTAAACGAATAATTAAACAGTAATCTGGAGACATAAGTCCCCCTTTTAAATCTGGAAAAAGCAGAGCAAGGAATCTGTAAAAGTTTCAGAGAAAAAAGGGGGATTTTTTTATGTGATTTTTGTCTTGCAGAGTGAGGGAAAATTATTTATTATGAAAGGAGTTGTAATAACAGGAAAAAAGGAGGACTGGTATGATCAGCATTGCGATTGTGGAAGATGAAGAAATGTATGCAAAGCAGCTTCAGCAGTTTCTGCATCAATATGAAGAAGAGAACAAAGAGATGTTTGACATTACAGTCTATTCAGACGGCGATCAGATTGTAAATAAATATAAATCCCAGTACGATATTATCCTGATGGATGTGGAAATGAAATTTATGGACGGAATGTCTGCTGCTGAGGAAATCCGCAAAATTGACACGGAGGTTGTGATCATTTTCATTACGAATATGGCACAATATGCGATCAGAGGATATGCAGTGGATGCGCTGGATTATGTATTGAAGCCGGTGTCTTATTTCGCATTTTCCCAGAGGCTTAACCGTGCTATCAGCCGGATGAAAAAGCGGGAAACGAAGATTATCATGGTGAATATGAAAGGCGGTATGGTCAGAATCAATGTTGCAAATATTTATTATATTGAAAGTCAGGGACATACTCTGATACTCCATACCATACTGGGAAACTATGAAACAACAGGGAAAATGAAGGAGATGGAGGAAAAGCTTGCGGAGATGAATTTCTGCCGTGGAAATAAGGGATATCTGATCAACCTCCAGCATGTGGAACGGATCCAGGATGGATGTGCTTTGGTGAAGGGAGAAAATCTGACATTGAGCCGTGCACGAAGAAAGGTCTTCATGGAAGCCCTGACCAGATATTGGGGAGAGGTGATAAAATGACAGAATATTATCTGCCCGATATTCCAAGACTTTATACGGCACTTGCAGAGTGGATGGCTTGTCTGATTTTTATTTTGCCTTTCAAAAAAAGATTTTCACCGGCTGTAATAGGTTGTCTTGTGGCAGGTGCATTTGGAATACAGAGCGTATTTCTGATTTCTACCGGTGGGGTAAGACTGATTTTTTGGATCCCCTGTATGATATTTGCGGTTTTTCTGATGGTTGCTTTTGTTTTTTGCTGCTGTGAGATCAGGCTGACAGATGCGGCATATTTTGGAATGATTGCTTTTGTAGCAGCTGAATTTATGGCTTCTGCCGGGTGGCAGATCCTGTGTTATACAGGGAAAGAAGCATGGATGTCCTGGTGGCAGCAGGGAATGGCAATTCTTCTGATCTATGGTGTGATTGCAGTGATATTGTACAAAATTCTTCATATTCATATGCCAAAGGATGGACAGATGGAAATCACCAGAAGGGAATATTTTTCCGGACTCCTGATCAGTATTGCCGTATTTGCTGTCAGCAATATGAGTTATGTGAATGTGAACACGCCATTTACAGGCAGATATTCTTTTGAAATGGGGAATATCCGTACTATGGTAGATGTTGCAGGAATTGCAATTTTATATGCACATTTGATACAGTGCTGTGAGCTCCGGGTGAGAAAAGAACTGGAGGCGGTGCAGAATGTGCTTCAGAATCAGTATGCGCAATACAAGCAGTCAAAAGAAAGCATTGAGCTGATCAATTATAAGTATCATGACCTGAAGCATCAGATTGCTGTGCTAAGAAGTGAAGCTGATCCTGGAAAAAGGGAAGCATTTCTGGATAAAATGGAAGCAGATATAAAGAAATATGAAAGTCAGAACAAAACAGGAAATAAAGTGCTGGATACCGTGCTGACTACCAAGAGCCTTTATTGCGCAAAGCATAACATAACCTTTACCTGCGTTGCAGATGGAACCCTGCTGGATTTTATGGATGTTATGGATATCTGCAGTATTTTTGGAAATGCATTGGATAATGCCATTGAATGTGAATTGAAGATTCCGGATAAAGAAAAAAGATTAATACACGTCAGTGTCTCAAAACAGAAAAACTTTCTGCTTCTCCGGTTTGAAAATTATTATGATACCGAACTGAATTACCAGGGCGGAGCGTTTATCACAACGAAGCGGGACAAAGAATTCCACGGTTATGGACTGAAAAGCATTCGCTATACGGTAAATAAATATGATGGCGCTGTTTCCATTGATACAAAGGAGAATTGGTTTGACCTGAAGATACTGATACCGGCCAGCGAAAATGCACAAAAACAGATTGATAAAATCGTATAATATATACAAAAAATGTATTGCAATTTTCTAAAAAAAGTAGTAAAACTTTAGTTAGATAAAGAGAAATGCATTGAACAGGACAAATTACAAAAGATAACCGGAACACAGAGAGCCGCAGACTGGTGAGAGGCGGCAGAAGGTATTTTGTGGTATCACCTGGGAGCATCCCGCTGAAAAAATAATAACTAATTTCAGTAAGCTGGGACGTAGTCTTCACGTTACAGAAGAAGCTGTTTATACAGACAGCAATGAGTGGTCGTATTTAGTAATAGATACGATAATACAAAGTGGTACCACGGAAATTCCGCCTTTGTTATCCATTGGATAGCAAGGGCGTTTTTTATATATATTAACCACTTGACTACAAATGAAAGACGAGGAGAAAGATTATGAGTGGAATTATGATGATGGTAATCGCTATCGTAGTTCTGGGCGGCGCCTATCTTCTGTATGGCCGTTACCTCCAGAACAAATGGGGAATTGACCCGAAAGCCAAAACTCCGGCTTACGAAATGGAGGATGGAGTTGATTATGTACCGGCCGATACCAATGTAGTATTTGGACATCAGTTCGCATCCATTGCCGGTGCCGGCCCGATCAATGGACCAATCCAGGCTGCAATTTTTGGATGGCTTCCGGTACTTCTTTGGATCCTGATCGGTGGTGTGTTCTTTGGAGCAGTTCAGGACTTTGCATCTATGTATGCCTCTGTAAAGAACAAAGGACGTACAATCGGATACATTATTGAAGCGTACATTGGAAAACTTGGAAAAAAATTATTCCTTTTATTCTGCTGGCTATTCTGTATTCTGGTTGTTGCGGCATTCGCAGATGTTGTAGCCGGAACCTTTAACGGATTTGCCACAAATGATGCAGGAGAAGTGACAAAGGTAGTGGCAAATGGAGCTGTTGCAACAACTTCCATGTTATTCATTTTTGAAGCAGTTGGACTTGGATTTTTCCTGAAATACACAAAGTTCAATAAATGGGTAAATACTGCTTTTGCAATTGTGCTGTTGGTTGCAGCAATTGTGCTGGGACTGCAGTTCCCGATGTATGTAAGCCTTGGAACATGGCACATTATTATCTTTGTATATATTCTGATTGCCAGTGTAGCTCCTGTATGGGCGCTGCTTCAGCCACGTGATTATCTGAACAGTTATCTTCTGATCTTCATGATCGTGGGCGCTGTTATCGGTGTATTTGCAGCGAACCCGGCATGTAATCTTCAGGCCTTTACAAGCTTTAATGTAGATGGACAATACATGTTCCCAATCTTATTTGTAACAATCGCCTGTGGTGCAGTTTCCGGCTTCCATTCCCTGGTATCTTCCGGTACTGCTTCCAAGCAGATTAAAAATGAAAAGAACATGCTTCCAGTTTCATTTGGTGCAATGCTTATGGAAAGTATGCTTGCAATCATCGCATTGATCGCAGTTGCATCATTTGGAAAAGGAGAGGCTGCTGCACAGGGACTTACCACCCAGCCCCAGATTTTCGCAGGTGCGATTGCAAACTTCCTTTCTGTGATCGGTTTGCCTCACTCACTGGTATTTACATTGATCAACCTTGCTGTATCTGCTTTTGCGCTTACATCACTTGACTCTGTAGCCAGAGTAGGACGTCTGTCCTTCCAGGAATTTTTCCTTGATTCTGACACAGATGAGAAAAATATGAGTCCATTCCAGAAAGTAGTAACAAACAAATACTTTGCAACCATCATTACACTTGTACTTGCTTACCTGCTTACAAAGGTTGGATATGCAGAAATCTGGCCACTGTTTGGTTCTGCAAACCAGCTGTTATCTGTACTGGCACTGGTAGCCTGCGCAGTATTCTTAAAGAAAACCAAGCGTCAGGGCTGGATGCTCTGGGTACCAATGGTATTTATGATGGCAGTTACCTTTACCGCACTTGGAATGACAATTGTAAAGCTTTCCAAAGCATTTGTAACAACAGGTCTGGATCTTGGAAATTCTTTACAGCTGATATTTGCAGTATTACTGTTAATACTGGGTGTGCTGGTTGCAATCCAGGGTATTAAGAAGCTTTTGGAAAAACCAGAGGCTGAAAAAGCAGCAAAACGGGCATAATAAGAATAACCCCGTCACAAAACAAGTCCCCTACGCAGTATATTTTACAGACTGCGCAGGGGACTTTTTTTATACGGCTTTCGCCTGTTCAAAATGTCTACGCATCGTGTAGACACTTTGAATTTTTACTTATTGCCTGTTATTAATTTTTTTGTTGAAATACAGAAAGAAAATCATATTAAGCAAAATTCCAACCAGTGTGGAGGCAGGTGCCGCCAGGCCGATTTTTGTCAGGCTGGCAGCAGGCTGAATGCTCATATAATATGACATTGGAAGACGCACCAGAAGTGTCTGGAACAATCCCTGAAACATAACCCATAAGGTCTGATTATTTCCGTTAAAATAACCAACCATACTAAACATAATTGCTGTTAAAATTGTTTCAGGCGCGAAGCCCTTCAGATACTCAAAGCCTTTCTGGATAACTGCTGCATCAGTTGAGAACAGGCTGGCAAGTACATCACCCTTCAATAGAATCAGAACAAAAACCAGACATCCGAATAGCAGTCCGACTCCGATTCCGGTGAACATGGACTGCTTTGCACGCTTCGGCTTTCCCGCTCCTACATTCTGGGAAACGAAGGATGCCATGGACTGCATCAGTGCGCTTGGAATTAGCATGGCAAAGTTTACAATTTTGCAGGCAACCCCATATCCGGAGGAGGCTTCCAGTCCCAATCTGTTTACAAATGCACAAAGTGCCAGGAAGGACAGCTGGGTAAGAAATTCCTGGAGAGCCAGAGGCAGTCCGATTCCCAGAAAACGTTTACATTGGGAATTAAAACAGAAGTCGGATTTTTTGATGGAAAAGGGAAGCTTCTTTTTCAGCAGGATGATGATCGCACATACTACACTGACCGCCTGTGCGAAAACGGTTGCGAGAGCTGCGCCGGCGGCATCCAGATGAAGTCCTGCAACCAGAAATAAATCTCCGAAAATATTTACAATACAGGCTACCAGAACGAATAAAAGCGGCGACTTACTGTCACCAAGCCCGCGGAAAATAGCAGCGAGCAGGTTATAGGCAACAATGAAGAAGATGCCGCTTCCACAGATTCTTACATAGCTTGTGGTAAGTGAAACAGCCTCCACAGGAGCCTGCATAAGCACGGAAATAGGGTGGGCGAAGGTAATCATTACAATAAAAAGTATGGCAGAGATAACAGCAAAAACAACTGCAGCACCGCCAATGACAGAGCCAATCCGTTCAGGCTTTTTTTCGCCAAGATAGCGGGCTATGAGGACTGTGATTCCCATAGCAAACTGTGTTACCACAAAAGTCACAAGGTTCAGTACCTGGCTTCCGGTAGAAACGGCAGATAATCCGGAGGTGGAGCCGAAGCGTCCAACTACCAGAAGGTCTACGGCACCATATGCTGCCTGCAGTACAAGCGCTCCCAGAATCGGCAGCATAAAAAGGGCAAGCTTTTTCAGAATGCTGCCCTGGGTGAAATCATTTTTTTCATTTGTCAAGGTCAATTCTCCTTTCACACATAATCTTATAAAATTTCTCCATGGTCCGGATGGTACACAGAATGTCCTCATCTGGAATACTGTCTACATAACCGGACAGGATAGTAAAGTACTGCTTATTGTACTTTTCGGAAAGGGCTTTTCCGGCTTCTGTGACAGTAAGATAAGTAACCCGGCCGTCCTCTGCAGATGCAAACTTTTTCACATAGCCTTTGGCTTCCATGTCCTTCACTGTACGGGTTACACCGGGACGTGGGAGGGAAAGAGCATCACTTACATCTGATACCCTCACTTGGATTCCCTGCTTTTCCAGCTTTTCAATGATATCCAGATATTGAATATAAGAAGATGCAACTCCATCTGGCAGAGGCGGCAGCATATCCCGGATCCGCTTGCCCTGATAACAGGCATCCATCATACGCTTGATAAGTTCAATGTCCATAGTTATTTCTCCTTACAAAAAAATAATTACCACTGTTAATTAACAGCAGTAATTATAATAAGAGCGAAAACTTTTGTCAAGAAAAATGTGTAATTACATATTTTGCATTGATTTTTTAGGTTACTGTTTATTGGTAACATTCTGCGAGGTGTTTTTTGTAAGCAAAGCTCACAGAAAAAACGAGAACCTCGGCGCGAAATCATGCGAATGCATGATTTCTGTGCATCCCGAAGCGTGTTGCTGGTCACAGAGTGAACAGTAGCTTTTTTAGTGTCAAACTGACTGGATAAATTCCTTCACATAAAAAAGTGCAGCCCCGATCGCAGGTGTATACTGCCCATGTGTGCCCACGAGAATCTGTTCTTCTTTCAGCTCAAATGGAGTCATGGAATTGATCTGCCGCAGCAGATAATCCGTGTCATCTTCCGTAAAATAAGGTGCAAGATATCCACTGATAATGATGGGTGCATCAATAACCAGATTCAGGTTTTTCATTGCAAAAGCCAGATGTTTCAGATAATCCTCCCAGATTTGTATAAGCTGGGGGGATTTTTTTTCTCTTAAAAGAGGAAAAAATTCCTTTATAGTCATGCCGCTGGCCTGTTCCAAGGAGTTGGCAGAGCAATAGGTTTCCAGACAGCCCCGGTTTCCGCAGTAGCAAAGCGGTCCGTCAGGGTTGACACATATATGCTCGATTGTTCCGCTGTGCATAGAACGTCCCTGGTGAATCTGGTGATTGGTGATAATGGCACCGCCAAGATTTCGATTCAATAAAAGGACAACAGCGCTGTCAAGCTCCGGATGATTCCACAATTCCAGAAAAGCAGCTGATTTGGAGTCATGTTCCAGATGGCAGGGATAAGGCAGATGCCTGGAAAAATCCTTTAGACGCATACCGGTGTTGTTCATAATGTTTCCGTAGATAACAGTGGTATTATCCGGGGAAGTAATTCCCTGGGTAGCGATGGAAACCCCCAGAATTTTATTCTCCGGATACTGGTTTTTGTCAATAAAGTCCTTGACTTTGTCAGTGATCTGCTGGTAATACACAGCTGTGTTTGAGTAGGTAAGCGGAATTGTATCCGTATAGACCGTGTTTCCGTACAGATCAATGGCGGTGATATGAAACATATTTTTTAATATTCCAACACCAATGGAAATTCTGAAATCCGAAACAATCTGAATGGCATTGGCCTTTCGTCCTCCGGTGGAATCAAAGTAACCATTTTTCTCAATCAGCCCTTCATTTTCCAGAAGATTTAAATTCTGGCTGACAGTAGACAGACCCATCTGCAGATCCTGGACGATCTGTAGCTTGGAGGTCAGTTTGCTCCGGTAAATGTATTGGTAAATCTTGGAACGGTTTATCTTTTTTAAAGCAATGGTGGTTAATCCTTTTTCACTCATGATGGTCTCCTGGTTATGTTCTTAGTACAACGTAAGGTTAGTAACTGTTAACAAATACTCAAATACGTAATGCTACTGTCCGCTGGTAACAAAGCGCGTACTGCAGACCATGAAGTGAACAGTAATTACGTAATCTTTACTTTATCAGATAATGTTAAGTCTTACTTGCATTTTAATATAGAACAGTTAGAAAAGCAATAAGCAGAAAACTACTGGTAAAACCATACAAAAATTAGAAACAAAAATTAGAATTTCTGTCAATGGATTTTTGAAAAGAAAAGATATATACTCAACTTACAATTAAGACATACACATAAGTTAAAACAAAAAGAAACATAAAGAACAACAAAACAGATTGGGATTGAGAATCAGATCTGTACAATAAGAAAATTAGGGAGGAACAGAACATGAAATTAACATTAAACGGAATCAAAGAGCATGAAGCATGGGAAAATGCAGGAATTCAGCTTCCAGGTTATGATGTGGAGAAAATATCTGCCAAAGCGAAAGAAGCTCCGGTATGGGTACATTTTGGAATCGGCAATATTTTCCGTGTATTTATCGGTGGTATTGCAGACGGACTTCTGGAAGACGAAATTCTGGACAGAGGAATTACCTGTGTGGAGACCTTTGACTATGATGTAGTGGATAAGATTTATGAACCATATGACAATCTTGGATTAAATGTAATCCTTCATGGAGACGGAACCCGTGAATATAAGGTTCTGGGCGCTCTGGCAGAAGCTGTAAAGGCTCAGTCTTCAGAACTGGCTCAGTGGAACCGTCTGAAAGAAATTTTTACCAGTAAATCCCTTCAGATGGTATCCTTTACAATCACGGAAAAAGGATACGCATTACATAAAGCTGACGGAACCTGGTTCCCATTTGTACAGGCTGATATCCAGAATGGTCCGGACAAGGCCACAGGTGCCATGGCAGTTCTGGTGGCAATGCTTTATGAGAGATATAAAGCAGGCAAATATCCGATCGCTCTTGTATCTATGGACAATTGTTCCCAGAATGGTGCGAAGCTTCGTGAGTCTGTGCTGACTATGACAGAAGAATGGAAGAAAGCCGGATTTGTAGATGATGGATTTGTAAGCTATGTAAGTGATGAGAAAGTGGTTGCTTTCCCATGGACCATGATCGATAAGATCACACCTCGTCCCAGTGAGCAGATCGCAGCCGACCTTGAGAAGCTTGGCGTAGAAAGCATGCAGCCTGTTATCACAAGTAAGAAAACATACATTGCACCATTTGTAAATGCTGAGAAACCACAGTATCTTGCAATAGAGGACAGCTTCCCCAACGGACGTCCTGCTCTGGAAAAAGGCTTCGGCGTATACATGGCAGACAGAAATACAGTAAACCTTTCTGAACGAATGAAAGTAACGGTATGTCTGAATCCGGTCCATTCTGCAACTGGTCCTCTTGGCGTGGTTCTTGGATATGACCTTTTTGCCCATATGCTGAATACAAATGAAGACATGATGAAAATGGCACGTATGGTAGCCTATGGTGAGGGTCTTCCGGTAGTTGCTGATCCTGGAATCCTTTCTCCACAGGCATTTGTGGATGAGCTCTTTAACGATCGTTTCCCAAATGAATACCTTGGCGATACCAACCTTCGTCTTGCTGTGGATGTATCCCAGATGGTTGGAATCCGTTTTGGAGAGACTGTGAAGGCATATGTAAAGAGATTCGGGGATGCATCTAAGCTCACAGCAATTCCTCTTGGAATCGCTGGCTGGTTAAGATATATGCTGGCAGTGGATGATGCAGGAAATAAATACGAACTGGCACCAGATCCGATGAATGAGGAACTTCAGGAACAGTTAAAGGATATTGTTATTGGAAAGCCTGAGACCTTTAAGGATCAGCTGAAGCCGATCCTTTCTAACGAGCGTCTGTTCTTCACAGATCTTTACAAAGCTGGTGTGGGAGAGAAGATTGAGAACATGTTCCGGGAAATGATCGCAGGACCTGGCGCTGTGCGAGCTACCATCCATAAATATGTTGCAGCGTAATAAATTTATCTGAGATGCACTACGCTGATAAGTCCCGAATATAGGATAGTAAAAATGCGGGTGTTATTATTGGTTTAACTGTAGATTATGGAATGAGAAATTTGGGGAGGAGATACAAAATGACAGAACCGGTATTTGCGGCGGAGTCAGCCAGACTGCTGATCGCGGCAGCAGCAGGAATTATATTGCTTCTGCTTCTTATCATTAAATTTAAGATTCATCCGATTTTATCACTGCTGATCTCAGCATTGGTTATTGGACTTGGAGCCGGAATGCCGGTTCCAACTCTGGTAAGTACAGTGGAAAAAGGTGCTGGGGATACCCTTCAGGGCATTGTCCTGTTAATTGGACTTGGTTCTTTGTTTGGAGGAATCCTGGAAGTATCCGGAGGTGCACAATGTGTTGCCCAGACTTTGATCAATAAATTCGGCGAAAAAAAATCTGGAATTGCTCTGGGAATCACAGGGCTGGTAGTTGGTACAACCGTATTCTTTGAGGCTGGTGTGGTGATTCTCATTCCACTGGCATTCGGACTTGCAAAAAAGACAAAGAAATCTACTTTATATTATGTGATCCCTCTTCTGGCAGGACTTGCCACAGGCTTTGCATTTATTCCGCCATCAGCAGGCTCTGTCCTGGTGGCAAATATGCTGAACGTGGATCTTGGCATTATGATCGCAGTAGGTGTGCCTGTTGGAATTTTGTCACTGATTTTTGCCGGTATTTTATGGTCAAAATTTATCGGAAGTAAAATTAATGCAGGACTTCCTTCAAATATTCAGGAAGTTCGGGAAGCCGAAGAAGGAAATCTTCCGAAGTTTTCTACAGTGTTATGTATTATCCTTGTACCATTGGTACTGATTTTGTGTAACACACTTTCAATTTATATTCCTGGTATTGCTCCGGCGAGACCAGTGCTGGAATTTCTGGGAACTCCATTTGTAGCGCTGATCATTGCTGTGTTGTGTGCCATGTACTTCCTTGGTAAAAAACAGGGATATGATGGAGAACAGTTAAAGAAAATCCTGGACCGTTCCCTGCGCCCTACAGGACAAATCCTTCTTGTAATTACTGGCGGCGGAATTATCCGCTGGGTGCTCCAGGACTGCGGTATGGGAAACATTATCGGACCAGCCCTTGAAAAAAGCGGTCTTCCATTAGTATTGGTTGCTTTTCTCATCGCAGCACTGATCCGCGCGTCTGTTGGAGCTGCTGTGGTAGCCATGACAATGGCAGCCGGAATCATGGCCGCTATGCCTGGAGTAGCAGGACTGTCACCACTTTATCTGGCGGCTATGGTCTGTGCCATCAACGGAGGCGCGACCGCTTTCAGCCATGTAAATGATTCAGGCTTCTGGCTGGTCAGCTCCCTTCTTGAGATTGATGAGAAGACGACCTTGAAATCCTGGACCATGATGGAAACTATCATTGGAATTACAGGTCTGGTCTGTGCGATTGTGCTCAGCCTGTTTGCGTAGGAGCGTGAAAGCGATGAAAATAAAAGTAATATTGGGAACTATGCAGAATGCAAGTAAACTGGTCAGTATTGCAGGATCAATTGCATATGATGTGGATTTGTGTTATGGCCGTTACATAGTAGATGCGAAATCCATGCTTGGAGTCTTAAGCCTGCCGGATTTTGCATATGGAGAATTGCAGATTCCAGTTGAGACGGAAGCGGAAAAGAGGCAGATTTTAGAAAAGCTGGCCGAAGCCGGGCTGTTATATGAGAAAAAGCAGGAGGAAAAATAATGTTAAGGGAGCAGTTAAATGGAATTCAGCATGTAGGAATTCCCACAAATGATATAGAAGCAACCATTGAATTTTATGGAAAGCTTGGATTTGAGGTCGCTTTGCAAACTGTCAATGAGGAAGCAAATGAGAAAGTTGCATTCCTCAAGCTGAATAATCTGGTAATTGAGACCTATGAGAATAAAGCCGCAAAAATGGAATCAGGTGCTATTGATCACGTCGCAATTGATGTAAAAGACATCGAAAAAGTATATGAACTGATCAACCATGCTGGTTTAAATACCACCAGGGATACGATCCATTTTTTACCATTCTGGGAAAACGGAGTCAGATTTTTCACAATTAAGGGACCGAATAAGGAAAAGATAGAGTTTAGTCAGTATCTGTGATACCCCGGCGGGAACATTCAATTACCCATTCGTAAATCAAGTAGGAAAATACAGAAAGAAGGCATATGCCATCACACTTGGAGTAGTCGGTGTGATGGCATTTTGATTTACGAGGGAGTCTTATATTCAAATTGTCCAAATGGGTACAACATAATTTTCCCTGTCGATTACGCCTACGCTAGAGCCTGTTTGAAAAATAAAAGTTGCACAAAGCATATATTCTAATACCCATTTTCATGTTAGAATAAAGAAAAAGGGGTGTTAATTATGTTGAGACGATACGAATTAACCGATGAAGAAAGGAACCGTATAGCTCCATTACTGCCGCCTGAAAATTCCGGAAAACAGGGACGCCCCCAAAAGTGCAGCCGGGCAATTCTGAAAGGAATTGTTTGGATTGCTCGTAACGGAGCTCCATGGCGAGACCTTCCAGAACGTTATGGTTCCTGGCAAACTGTTTATTCCCGTTTCCGTAAATGGATTGAAGACGGCACCCTTGATAATATTTTTCGTGTTTTGAGCTTAGAAGCCGAATTAACAGAACTGTCAATTGACGCTTCTATTGTCAAAGCTCATCAGCATAGTGCTGGAGCAAAAAAAGGGGGCCACCAAACGAAATACTACATGGCAAAATAGAAATGAATAAAAGTAGGTGACAAAAGTTATGATTGACGATCCCTTTTCAGATTTACTGAAAACAAACAAACGCAAAGAAAATATCTCCAAATTAAACGATGATCTTGCCTATGAGATTCTTTCCGTGGTGGAGGAAATTCCGGCTGGGAGAGTGGCAACCTATGGACAGATCGCGAAGCTGATCGGGCGGGAGAAGAATTCCAGATTGGTGGCGGGAGTGTTGTCACATGCAGAGAACTATGGGAAGTTTCCCTGCCATCGGGTGGTGAACCACATGGGGAGGCTGGCGCCGGGGTGGACAGAGCAGGAGTGGCTGCTGAAAGGGGAAGGAGTTACTCTGAAAGAAAATGGTTGTGTAGATTTGAAAAAATATTTGTGGGAATGTTGATTTTAGAAAGGGTGTATAACGATAAAGAAAAATCTAAAACGAATACGGAATATATTTTTATGGTTTTTACTTATTGTAGTACTGGTAAATGTTTTTGCACCGCTGTATTGCAGGAAGCCAGATGAAAAATTTGCGGAAACGCTGAAACAGACAGAATTTACTTCCGATACGTCAGGGGGCGAACGGATCCGCTGTATTGATGATAATGAAGAGGCACTTTTGTGGCGTCTGCGGATGATTGGAGCGGCGAAGAAGAGTATTGTACTGGCAACCTTTGATCTGCGGGCAGATGAAAGCGGAACAGATCTTCTTGCAGCATTGGATCAAGCTGCCAAAAGAGGTGTGGAAATCAAACTATTGATCGATGGTATTTACCAGCAGCTTTTCTTGAATGGAAGTAAAGACTTTCAGGCGTTGGCAGCGAGGGAGAATGTAGTTGTTGGTGTTTACAATCCGGTGACTCCAGCAGGCTTATTTAAGCTGAATTACCGTATGCACGATAAATATGTGATCGTGGATGACGAAATGTATCTACTGGGTGGACGCAACAGCAATGATATTTTCCTTGGAGATTATACCACGGATATCAATGTGGACAGGGATATTCTGGTGTGGGATATCACAAAGGGCGAGGGAGAATCTCTGCAGGAACTGGAAGCGTATTTCCGGCAGATATGGAATGAGGACTGCGTGCAAATAAAGGGTGGAAGAAAAAAGAATAGTTCAGATATTTCTGTGTCAGAAGAAGCATCGGATGACAGTGAGGGTGCAGAAAGCAATTTAAAAAACTCAAATATTGTGAATGGAATACCGAATGTTGAAAATGAAATTGCAGACGAGACACAGGAAAAGCTTTCAAAGTACGAAAAACAGTACCAGTCTTTAGAAATGCGTTACGCTTCCCTGAAAGAAAAATACGCCGATATTGAAGATTACAGCTCCTGGCAGGAGGATACCATTCCGGCAAATAAAATTACGCTTGTCAACAACGGAACCCATGCAGGTCCAAAAACGCCCCTGGTACTTCAGACAATCCGTTATCTGGCGCAGAATACAGACAATGTAACGATCCAGACCCCATATGTAATTTGCAACGGATACATGTACGACACTTTAAATGAAATCGCGTCCCATGCCCAGTTAAAAATCATTCTTAACGCAGTAGAGAAAGGCTCCAATCCCTGGGGCTGCACCGACTACCTGAATCAGAAAAAGAAAATTCTGAGTATCGGTGCCGATGTATATGAGCTGATGAACGAGGTTCCAGTTCACACAAAAGCTGTTCTGCTTGATGACCGACTTTCTGTCGTCGGATCCTATAACCTGGATATGAGAAGTACTTATCTGGATACGGAATTAATGCTTGTTATCGACAGCAAAGAACTGAATCAGCAGATTCAGTTCACGGAAGGTACTTACATAGAAAAAAGTAAAGAAGTTCTGTCAAACGGACAGGAGACCGAAGGAGCACAGTACGAAACGAAAGTGCTGAACTGGCAGAAAAAGCTGTTCTATGGAGTATTAAGAATTATAATAAGACCATTGCGCCAGTTGCTGTAATTGATATCGTGTTGATTCTTTTGAGACGGCTTTTGCCGTCTCTCTTTTTCTATTTGCCCACAGAAAAATGACAGCTATGTAAAGAAATGGAAAGAAACTTGAAAAAATCAGGTAAATAGCAAAATAGGAATTGATTTTTTGTATAAAAGCAGTTAGAATGACCTGTGGGAATAAAATATATTCCCACAAAATCTAAGAACAAAGGCAGGTGAACAGAATGGATAGTTGCGATTCTCATGGGCGAAGTAGTTGCATAGGATGGAAAAACGAAATGACAGATGAGCATCGCGCACATTCTGTTCTTCTTTTCATGTAAAAGGCGCATTGCGCTTAAGAACACTGTTTCATTTCTTTTTTCTATCCTATGAGTTCTTCAGAAGAATCCAATATTCCCTAGAACCTGTTTGAAAAAGCATTTCCGCAATCTGCGCTCCATTTTGCAGTATATTTTACCCGAATTCGGTTGCCGTAGCCTACTATGGTGCCTTCATTCTGGTGAAATCTCCCACAAATTGTGACGTACATCTTGCAGAAAACCTTTTTCAAACACGCTCAAAGAACAGAAAAGCTATACGCTTATATTCTGTTTAAATACGGATTTTACTGTCCGTAAAAATGGACTTTGTATAAGTCTGTCAAAAATACATAAGATAAACACCTGGAAATGGTGAACTGTCTTATTGTCAGATTGGAGAAAGTAGGATGGAGAAAAGAGTGCAGGACTACACCCAGGACATTCTGGCTGTAGTAAGAAGTAATACCTCTCCGGCAGCTATGAGCGATAAGCTGGGAGATTTTCATGCCAATGACATTGCAGATGCAATGCCGAGGCTGACTGTTCAGGAACGCTGCAAACTGTACCGTATTCTGGAACTGGATATGCTGTCCGATATTTTTGAGTATACGGACTCAGATAATGCAGCAGAATATGTGAAAGAGATGGATGTAAAAAAAGGTGCAGCCATTCTTTCACGCATGGAGACTGATGCCCTTGTAGAGGTTCTTCATAAGATTGATAAAGCCAAAAAGAAATTGCTGTTCGAATTAATGGATGATGATGTCCGCCATGATATTGAGATGATCGCTTCCTTTGATGAGGATGAAATCGGTAGCCGTATGACGACTAACTGCATTATCATTCGTGAGAACCTGACTGTGAAGCAGGCTATGAACAGCCTTGTAGAGCAGGCTGCTAAGAACGATAATATTTCCACAATCTTTGTGGTAACCGAGTCACAGAAATTTTACGGAGCCATTGATCT
The DNA here is from genome assembly GCF_040924225.1 of Ruminococcus sp. RTP21484sp1_RTP21277st1_D2_RTP21277_210401. NCBI lineage: Bacteria > Bacillati > Bacillota > Clostridia > Eubacteriales > Oscillospiraceae > Ruminococcus > Ruminococcus sp. RTP21484sp1_RTP21277st1_D2_RTP21277_210401. The sequence goes on from NZ_JBCOMJ010000011.1 coordinate 55,282, forward strand.
GAAAGACCTGATCATTGCAAGACAGGATAAATCTCTGGAAGATCTGGTGGCAACCTCTTACCCATATGTATATGCCGAAGAGGATATTGACGACTGTATCGAAGAACTGAAAGCGTATTCCGAGGATTCCATTCCCGTGCTGGATAATGACAACCGCCTTTTAGGTGTTATCACATCTTCCAATATCATCGACCTGGTTGATGATGAAATGGGAGAGGATTACGCCATGCTGGCAGGTCTTACCGCAGAGGAAGATCTGAAGGAACCGCTGAAAGAGAGTATGAAGAAACGTATGCCATGGCTGATCGTTCTTCTTGGTCTTGGAATGGTTGTATCCTCTGTAGTTGGTGTCTTTGAGAACGTAGTTACCCAGCTTCCCATCATCATGGCTTTCCAGTCCCTTATATTGGATATGGCCGGAAACGTCGGTACGCAGTCCCTGGCTGTTACCATCCGTGTCCTGATGGATGAGTCCCTCACCGGCAAGCAGAAGCTGGAACTTGTATTTAAAGAAATGCGGATTGGTCTTTGCAATGGTGCGTTGCTTGGTATACTGTCCTTTGTACTCATTGGACTTTACATTTACTTATTTAAAGGAAAGACTTTGGTATTTGCATACGCCGTATCCGGTTGCATCGGAGTCGCCCTGCTCCTTGCAATGCTGATCTCCAGTGCCGTAGGTACCTGTATCCCTCTGTTTTTCAAAAAAGTAGGTGTAGACCCCGCCGTAGCCTCTGGTCCATTGATCACCACCGTCAACGACCTTGTTGCTGTTGTGACATATTATGGACTTGGATGGGTATTCCTCATCGGAATACTGCATCTGGCAGGTTAATAAGATTGTATATTGAAAGCTCTTTGGGAAGTTAATAAAAATTCCTAGGGGGCTTTTCTTATTGCTATTTAATTGGTTGGTCGTTATCCCGGACGCGATTTCACAATGTATATTTACCGCCGCGCGTCGCAACGTTCCGGCAAGCTAATGACTAACCTTTTACTGCACAAGTCAAAAAGTGCGTTCAAGTGTTTTTTAGAGAAACAAAAAATGAAACGAATCGACTTTGAAATAGGAATCTGCTTCCCGCTGATCCTAGACTCACTATTCATTTTTGTGTTTGGATTTGGTATCCGGGGAGCTGCCATTGCAACTGTAATCTCCCAGTTTTTATCCGCAGCCTATGTACTTCTTTTCCTTGAGAAAAAGGCAGAAATGAAGGCACGGCTCCTGAAGAAAAAAGAACTTTCAGGATGCATGGAGAATGCAAAAAATATTATCAGCCTGGGTACTGCAGGCGTTATCATGCTGCTGACGGTGCTGCCAGAGCTGAAAAGAATGGAAAATTAAAACAACCGATTTTTGGCCTCCTGTTTTCGATAAGCAGAAGGCGTCATCCCAGTATGTTTTTTAAACTGGCGGATATAATGTTCTGTGGTATCATATCCGATTGCTTCCGCAATATTTGCCACAGTCATAGTTGTATTCGCCAGGAAATCCTGGGACCGTTCGATTCGAACGGTACGGACCACTTCTGTATAGGTCATTCCCATCAGATCTTTAATTAAACGGGAAGTGTATTCATTGGAATAATGAAAACGCTTTGCCACAGTCGAAAGTGTCACATCTCTGTAATTATCCTGGATATACTGAATAATCGCATAACGCTGCACATCAATCTTGCTGTTGAAAAGAGGCATCTGCACAGATTCCGAGTAATTTCGTACCAATAGATAGAAATCCAGAAGCAGTACATTGGTAATGCACTGATAAGAGTATTCCTGTTTATTCATACTTTCCCATAACATCCAGCAAAAAGATTCCCGGATGTAAGAATCCATTCCTGAATGAAAAAGAATATAATCATTTGCTCTTTTTGCATAAATATTATTCAAAAAGAAAGAAGAGAGCTTATTTGGCGTATTCAAAAAATTATAAAACATACTATGCAGAGTGTTGCGGCGGAGCATGATGTTGATAATAATACTATCATCATAAACAGAAATAGAGTGCTCTACAGAAGGGGGGATTACGCAGAAATCTCCTGTTTTCATGGAAATGGTCTGTCCGGAAATCTCCTGTGTACACTTCCCGTCGTAAACATATACCAGCTCAAAAAATGTGTGGGAGTGAATCAGCGCCGGGCTATAGCGGTTATGCTTCTGTACCACAATGCTATCTTTGTCCGCCATATCAAAAAAGAAAGAGTCTTTAAATTCCGGTGGAATGGTTTCTTTCACTTCCGGAATCAGTAAGTGGCGGCGGATCACCTCCTGAATATCCTGTTTTGCGATATAAGCATAAATCTGCCCGGCTTCCCGGGCTTCATACTGTTCTTTATAAAACAATTCTTCATCATTAAACTGATAAATCTGATGTCTCAGTTCTTCAACATCCATAAAAATCCCCCTTTTACAAAATCTATTCACACAATCCAAAATATTAAAATAAAGCTATTTATATGATGTATTTTAACATCTTAGATCAAATACATCAATAAAACTGAGCTAAATTGTGAATTTGAAATTTTAGGGGGAAGAATATAATAATCTCATAAACAGTTTTCAAGTGAACGGAGGGTAAACATGAGTGAACCGATTCTTGAAATGAAAAATATTTCCAAGAATTTTGGAAGCGTAATAGCACTGAAAAATGTAGATCTGGAGGTATATCCAGGGGAAATAAGAGGTTTGATCGGTGAAAATGGTTCTGGAAAGTCTACCATATCTTCTATTGCAGCTGGCATGCAGAAAGCCACCAGTGGAAGAATGACTTTCAAAAAGCAGAGCTGGGAACCAGCGAGTATGATAGATGCGCTACAAAATGGAATCGGAATGGTTGTGCAGGAGAGCGGAACCATTTCGGGGGTAACCGTTGCAGAAAATATTTTTCTGGCAGAGCTTTCCCAGTTTCGGAACAAGCTGGGGATGATCAATAAAAAGGCAATGAACCAGAAAGCGACAGAGGCAATGAGAGCCATTGGAGTAGAACATGTAATCGGCGATATGCCTATTGATTCACTGGATTTTCAGACCAGAAAGCTGGTAGAAATCGCTAAGGTTATGCTGAAAAATCCAGACATTCTGGTAATTGATGAGACAAGCACAGCACTTTCACAGGATGGACGTGAGATCATGTATTCCTTGATCCGAAAGCTGCGGGACAGTGGAAAAGCAATAATCTTTATTTCCCATGACCTGGAAGAGATTATGGAAGTTTGTGATACACTCACTGTTCTCCGTGATGGAAACCTGATCCGTACGTTTAAAAAAGAAGAATTCAATGCGGATGAAATCCGTACAAGTATGATCGGCCGCGAGCTTCAGGGAGATTATTACAGAAGTGATTTTACCCCAAGCAGCCAGAAAGAAGCTGCCATAACAGCCACTAATCTGAAGTACAAAGAGGAGTTAAAATCTGTAAGCATTACTTTGAAAAAAGGCGAAATCTTAGGCATTGGCGGACTTGCCGCCTGCGGAATGCACACTTTGGGAAAAGCCATGTTCGGCGCACTTGCCCTGGAAGAGGGAGAAGTAACCACTTACGATGGAACGAAGATCAACAGTCCCCACATCGCAGTTGCAAACAAGATTGGTTATGTGTCAAAGGACAGGGATGTGGAATCCCTTTGTCTGTCCGCAAGTATCCAGGACAACATTGCAGTTGGCGGAATGGAAAAATATGCCGTAAACGGATTCCTTATAACAAATAAAAAGGAAAAAGAATATGTGGCAAAACAGATAAAAGATCTTTCTATTAAATGTTCTGATGGCGACCAGCTGACAAGCCAGCTGTCCGGCGGAAATAAGCAGAAGGTTGTATTTGGAAAATGGATCGGCTGTGGAAGTGAGATCCTGATCCTGGATTGCCCCACCAGAGGTGTTGACATTGGCGTCAAACAGTCCATGTATCAGCTGATGATGGAGCTGAAAAAAGAGGGAAAAGCAATCCTGCTGATCAGCGAGGAGCTTCCGGAACTGCTGGGAATGAGCGACAGGCTTCTGATTATGAAAGACGGAAGCATTACCGGTGAATTTATGCGAAGTGAAAGCCTGACAGACGCAGATGTAATTGGATATATGATTTAAGGGGGAACATCAGATTATGAAAAATAATATGAATAAATATATAGCAGCCCAAACTGCGATAAAGGTTCTTCCATTTGCGGCTCTGGTGCTTTTATTCGGAATCTTCCTGGCAGTAGTCAGTGCAAAAGGCTATCGGCTGGATATGTATCTGCAGATTGTTTTTAACGAAGGTGTTGTGTTGGCGGTGGTTGCTACAGGAGCAATTTTCATTTACACATTGGGAACTTTTGATATCAGTCTTGGCGCTGCAACCTTGTTTTCTGCAACCATGGGTGTGGTTACTTACAATACTACACAGAATGTGGTGTTAATGATCCTGGCAATCTTTGTAAGCGGAGTTGCATGTTCCCTTGTAAATTCCCTGCTGGCTTCGGTATTTCATATTCCAGCATTTGTTACTACAGTTGCCATGATGTCTGTGCTTTCTGCGATTGCCTCACAGATCATTACCACAAAGGGTGGTGCACTTGGCGGGATCAGTATTCCGGGAGTAGTGGTAAAGCCGTTTGACAATATAGTTTTTAAAATCGTAGTATTGGCAGTCTTCTTTATTATCAGTTATTTTGTTTTCAATCTTACAAAAGTGGGAAGAAGGCAGAAATTTATCGGAGGAAATCCGGTGTGCGCAGCTCTTACCGGAATTGAATCCAACAAATATACCATTATTGCTTTCGTAATGGCAGGCCTGGGCGTAGGGCTTGGAGCGTTTCTTACTCTGGTTTATACACCATCTGTAACAACCACTACGGCCTCCAGCATTGGTATGAATATTTTTATTGCAATTGTATTTGGCGGAATGCCTATTTCAGGCGGAGCACGTTCCAGAATTTATGCGGCACTGGTTGGCGGTTTTTCCTTTATCCTGCTCAATGACATTCTGGAGCTGGTGATTGACGGAAGTGCGGCTTATGGAATCACCCAGGTGATCAGTGCAGTATTTTTCCTGATCGTTGTATATGTAACAAGCATGAATTATAAGACAAATATACTTCCAAGATAATGGAGAATAAGAAATAACTGTCCGATATATGGGATTTTTAATGGTGAATTAGCGTATAACGCTGCAAATAAAAAGGAGGAAATTCTAATGAAACGAACAATGAAAAAAATGGTAAGCATGGCATTAACAGGAACTATGGCTGTAGCAGTTCTTGCAGGAGCAGGAACAAGTGAAGTAAAGGCTGCTGACAAGGCAAAGATTGGTGTGCTGGTTGCAGACGTAAGTGGCGAGGAAGCACAGGGCTTCCGTTCTTATTATGAGAATTATATCGCTGGTAACTATGACGTAGAATTTAACTACACAGATGCGCTGCAAAGTGCAGAAGATGAGAAAACAGCAATTGAGAAGTTTGCTTCCCAGGGGTGTCAGGCAATCATCTCTTTTTCCAGCAACGATCGTGTACAGCAGATTGAGACTTGTGAAAAATACGGAGTTTACTATGCGGTAGCTTCCGGTGTGCTGGATGACGCACAGTATGAAACTTACAAAACTTATGAATATTTTGCTGGTCAGGTAGGACCTGGAAATGATACAGAGTTTGAAGCTGGAAAAGATATGGGAGCTTACTACAAAGAGCAGGGTGTTTCCAAAGTAGCAATCTATGGAGCTTTTATTCCGAACCCAATGCATGTTTACCGTGTTGCTGGTGTCCTTAACGGACTGGGTTGCACCTATGGCGGAGAAAGCGATATGAACGCTATCGCTGGACAGATTTTCCAGGATCAGACAGTTGATTTATCTAAAGTAGAAGGCGATGTAGAGGTTGTTTCCTATCTTCAGGGATATGGTGACACCACAACGGATGAGTTAAACGCAGCAATCCAGAAAACACCGGATGCATTTATTTCCGTAGGTATGGCAACCACATTCTTTGCACAGTCCTTAAGTGAGGCAGGAATCTCCTTCTCAGATATTGATTCCTTTACTGAGACAAACGGAAATTCTATGAAAAATGGTACCCTTACTTATCTTGCTGGAAAATATTCTTCTTCTATCGGACCAGTTTTTGCACTGGTAATGAATGCAATCAATGGAAATGTGATCAGAGACGAGGACGGAAACGCTCCATCTATCAGCCAGGGATATCTGGTAGCAACTGACAGCGACACATTTGATAAATACTCTGTTTCTGACAGTGGTGATGCACCAATCTATGACAAAGAAACTCTGGACAGTATTATTGGCGATAACGTTACATTTGAGGATGTAAAAACATTAGTAGAATCTAAGTAATTGTTTTGCAGGTAACTGTGAAGACATTAAACAGTTACGAATTTAAATAACTGGAAATTAATTTATGAAAGCTCTGACCGATAACCCTGGATGCCCATATCCAGGAAATCGGACAGGCTGGATGGAGGCTGGAATTTATGAGCACCCCTAAGAAAATAGCGGGAACATTTACGATCCCTGTACTGACCTTACTTATTTTGGAAGTGATCTGTCTGTCACATGGAGAAAACATCATAACAAATCAGAAGGGCTTTGATAATTTTGTGGTCTATACTGCAATTGTTATGATTACAACAATTGCCCTGTCCATTAACCTGAACAGTGGAAGATTTGATTTTTCACTTGGAGCCATGGCTTCTCTGTCTGCTGTAGTGGGAGCGAAGATAAGCTATGCAGTATTAGGCGGCGGCTCAGGAAGTGCAGCACTTATGCTGGTAATCACTATTGCGGCCGGCGCTGTGCTGGGAATGGTATCTGGTCTTATTTATGTGACTCTCAGGATTCCGCCCATCATAACATCTTTGGGTGTAACCCTGATCTATGAAGGTGTTTTGTACACCATTACAAGCGGAAAATATGTAATGACAGAGGTACAGAATTCTTCCATGTCAGGCTTTGTAGGAACCTGGATTTATGCGGCGATTATTATTGCTGTGGTACTGGTCCTTTCCATTCTTCTGTTTGATTATACAAGGTTTGGTTATGACTATAATGCATTGAAAAATGGGCAGAAGGTAGCAGTAAATACAGGAATCAAAGAGATTCCAAATGCCATTGGCTGTTATGGGATCTGCGGTGCGCTGATGGGAATTGTTGGATTTTTGAATGCGGCAAGAAGTACGACCATCAATGGAGGCCAGCTGAACTTTGGCTCTATTTCCATTATGTTTACAGCATTTTTGCCAATGTTTATTGGTTCTTACATAAGCAGGTATAGCAATGAGAAACTTGGATTTTTGCTGGCTGCGGTTTGCATGTCTTTGCTGAATTCCACATTTGCAGTTCTCTCAAATGTGGTGACCGCTTCCATGCAGTCTATTATCAATGCAGTATTGCTGATGGCATTCCTGATTTATCTGAATAATGAAAAATTACTGGTAAGAATTTTCACGGGAAAAATCAGACAATAACTTGAGCCTGTTTGAAAAATCATTCCTGCAATCTGCACGCCCCACTTTGCGGTATATTTCACCCGAATTCGGTTGTCGTAGCCCGCTACGACGCCCTCATCCGGGCAAAATCTCCCACAAATTGTGACGCACATCTTGCAGAAAGCCTTTTTCAAACACGCTCTGAGATTGCAGCGGCCCTGCCGGAAAACTCCGTAGGGTCGCATTTTTATAACAATTTTGACAAAATTCTATGTGACAAGAGGTTTTTATGGCTGAAATGAAAAATCAGAAATTGTTGAATAAAGCATTAAATCTGCTTCCGGATCTGGTTGAGACAAAAGTAGATGCAGTGCAGACAGTAGAACTTTATAAAAATGATAACAGTATTGTCATTGAGCAGGCAGTTGATTACAGAAAGAGAGTTTTGAAAAAGGGAAGCCGGGTATGCCTGGATTTTGGAAATCATCAGGTTGGGTATCTGACTTTAAATCTGAATTACAGGGGGAGTCATCCAGACGCGCCTGTGTGGCTGAAGCTTCACTTTGCAGAAAATGCGACGGAGCTTTTTGAAGATGGAAAAAGCTATCAGGGCTGGATCTGTTCTTCTTGGATCGAAGAGGAACAGCTCCATGTGGATGTGGTTCCTTCCCAGCTGCGCCTGCCAAGGAGATATGCGTTCAGGTATGTGATGATCGAGGTTCTGGATATTAGTTCCAAGTTTGATCTTGTTGTGGAAGATGCTTTTTGTACCGCTGTTTCTTCTGCGAAAGACCAGGAGCTTTCCGCATTTAAGGCGCAGAATCATAAGCTGGCAAAAATGGATCAGATCGCATGCAGAACCCTTCACAATTGTATGCAGCAGGTGTTTGAGGACGGTCCGAAGAGAGACCGCAGACTGTGGATGGGAGATCTTCGTATCCAGGCACTGACCAATTATGAAACTTATAACAATAATGATATGGTGAAAGCCTGCCTGTATCTGTTTGCAGCACTTCCTATGGAAAAAGGAAGGATGGGGGCGTGCTTGTTTCTTTCCCCGGAACCGGAAGTGGATGATACCCAGATGTTTGATTATTCCCTGTTTTTCATAAACACACTTTGGGACTATTACGAAGCTACAAAGGATAAGGAAACTTTGCAGGAGTTATGGCCTGTAGCATTAAGACAGATCGAACTGGCAGAAGAGCAGCTGGATGAGAAAATGTTGGTAGGAGATTCAGATGTGCTGGGCTGGTGCTTTGTGGATTGGAATCTGAATCTGAATAAACAGGCGTCTGCCCAGGGGATTTTTCTTTATGCGCTTAGTGCAGCTATCCGGATTGCCCAGGTGCTAGGAGATGTTATGACGGAGGAAAAACTGGCGGAGCTTTACTGTGAGTGCAGAAATGCGGCGAATTTATATCTCTGGGATGGAGAAAAACAATGCTACATCAGTGGAAAAGAAAGACAGGTTTCAGTTGCTTCCCAGGTGTGGATGATTTTGGGAGAGGCGATTGAAGACCAGGCAGCAGTAAATCTTCTGCGCAGGGTGGAGACCATTTCGGAAGCTGAAAAAATGGTGACGCCATACATGTATCACAATTATATTGCGGCGCTGCTTCTTGTGGGGGAGAAAAAAATGGCTCTGCAGAAAATGGAAGCATACTGGGGCGGCATGACCGATCTGGGAGCGGATACATTCTGGGAATTATATAATCCGGAAAACCCTTCAGAATCACCATATGGCGGCACCATCGTGAACAGCTACTGCCATGCCTGGAGCTGTGGCCCGGCGTATTTTCTTAGAAAGTATTTTACAGCAGACGGCTCATTGAAAGGGGAAAAATAATGACAGAGATCGATATGAAAGGAAATCCTTTTTTTCTGGATGAAGAAGGAGAAAATTGGGTTCTGGATACCTGGAAAAATATGAGTCTGGAGCAGAAATGCGGACAGGTATTTTGCCCCATGGGGTTCAACGGAGAGGAAGAAACGCTGAAGCATTTTACCCAGGATATTCAGGTGGGTGGTCTGATGTATCGTGCAGACAGCGCGGAAAATATTCAGGATATTTATAGAAAGCTGCAGGCGTTTTCCAATATTCCGCTGCTACTTGCGGCTAATACGGAAGCAGGCGGAGACGGACTTGCCTATGAGGGAACTTCCTTCGGAAAACCTATGGCAGTGGCGGCTACAGATGATCCGGAAAATGGATACCGAATGGGATATACCGCCTGCAAAGAGGGTGCAGCTTTGGGGCTGAACTGGTCTTTTGCGCCTATTGTGGATATTAATTATGATTTTCACAATCCCATTACCAATGTAAGAACTTTTGGAAGTGATCCAAAGAAGGTGCTGGATTTTGCCCTGGAATATATGAAGGGAGCAGATGAATGCGGTGTGGCTGTTGCTATCAAACATTTTCCAGGAGATGGGGTGGATGAAAGAGATCAGCATATTCTTACAAGTGTTAATTCTTTTTCTACAGAAAAATGGGATGAAACCTATGGATATGTTTATGGGAATCTGATAAAGAAAGGTGCGAAGACCGTGATGGTAGGGCATATTGCCCAGCCTGCTTATGTGAAGGCGCTCAATCCCCAGGCAACCAGGGAAGAGATGCTGCGTCCGGCTTCTTTATCCAAGGAGCTTCTTACTGGGCTTCTCAGAGGAAAGCTGGGATTTAACGGGCTGATCAGCACAGACGCAACACCTATGGTTGGGTTTACCGCAGCTATGAAGCGCAGCGAGGCGATTGTTCAGGCAATCAATGCAGGCTGTGACATGATTTTGTTCAACAAAAGTCTGGAAGAGGATTTTGGATATCTTCTGGCTGGTGCGAAAACTAGAAATTTGAGCATGGATAGACTGGATGAGGCAGTTCTCAGAATTCTGGCCACAAAAGCGTCACTGGGGCTTCATAAGAAGAAAGCGGAGGGCACTCTGGTTCCAGAAAAAGAGGCGTTGGAAATTGTGGGCTGTGAGAAGCACAAAAGCTGGGCGAAAAAGGTGGCAGACCAGGCAATAACTCTGGTAAGGGATGAGCAGGAACTGCTTCCAATTTCCCCTAAGAAATACAAGCGGGTTTATCTGAATGTAATCCAGAAAGATCTGGATCCAGAGAATGCTTTTGTGCAGTCATGGAAAGAGAAGTTTGAGCAGGAAGGCTTCCAGGTGACGGTCCGTGACCGCCGGGTATCTATCTCTATGGAAGATTTCGTGAATCCGGCAGGTATGACACCGGAAAAAGGAAAACTGATGCACGAAATGTACCGAAGTGTGGAGGAGATGAAGCAGGACTACGACTTGTATGTTTATATCTGTAACATGGAAAATGCTTCCAATAATACCACTCTTCGCTTGAATTGGAATGTGTGCTTCGGGCTTGGAGATGATGCACCCTGGTTTGCTCCGGAGATTCCGGCGCTGATGATTTCTACAGCTTATCCATTCCATCTGTTTGATGCACCGATGGTGAAAACTTACATTAATACATACAGTGGGAACCCGGAATTTATTCAGGCAGCAATGGATAAGATTATGGGACGCTCGGAATTTACAGGGGTAAGTCCGGCGGATCCTTTGTGTGGGAAAAATTATATTTAAGATGATTGCTGGCAGGTTTATTTGCAGTTGTTAACGGAATGGAGAAATATATGAAAGCTTTTATATTTGATTTAGATGGTGTTATTGTTTTCACTGACAAATTTCACTATCAGGCGTGGAAAAAGATGGCGGATGAAATGGGAATTTATTTTGATGAGACCATAAATAACCGTCTTCGCGGTGTGAGCAGATCGGAGAGCCTGGAAATTATTCTGGAGAGATATGAAGGACCGGCTCTTTCCAAGGAGAAAAAAGCAGAACTGATGGAGAGTAAGAACAATACTTACAGAGAGCTTCTGGCATCCATGACACCGGCTGATGTGACGGAAGATGTAAGAAGAACTCTTGCGGAATTACATAACAGGGGGTATAAGCTGGCACTTGGCTCTTCCAGTAAGAACGCAAAATTTATCCTGGAAAAGGTTCAACTGTTGGATGCATTTGATGCGATCTCCGATGGAACGAATATTACCAAGTCCAAACCGGATCCGGAAGTATTTTTGAGAGCAGCAGAGTTCCTTGGAGAAAAGCCTGAGGATTGTTATGTGGTGGAAGATGCTTATGCTGGAATTGACGCAGCGAAGAGCGCGGGAATGCAGGCTGTGGGAATTGGGATTGCAGCTGGATATGCGGCTGCTGATGTGAAGATTCAGAGTTTTGGAGAGCTCCTGACACTGGGAGCCTGAAAATGAATGAGAAAACCTCCAATTTTGGAAATGCTGATGTTTCCATAATTGGAGGTTTTTTGCTAAACCGCGTTTCCCAGTTTTTGAAAAAAAGCTGGTTTTTCCCACTTTTCGTCTATGATATTTGCAGAACAGGTGAAAAAACAATTATTGTCTTTGATTGGTGAAATGGCTACCGTTCCATGGCTGTTTTCCAAAAATACTTCTTTTGGAAACTTGGGCATTTTTGTTTCATGAATTCAATGCTTCTTTTACTCTTGAGAAAAAATACAATGGCTATCAATTATTAGTTTGTGATGGCTCAGATTTAAACATCGCTTGCAATCCCGAAGACAAAGATACCTAATTTGACAAACTCCAAGGAAAAAAGTAAAATACTAATAACTATGCAGAAACATGCATACTACAGATTTTTTCAAAAAGAAATTATAATAAAAATACGAAGAAGCGAGGATGGACCGAAATGAATACATGGGAAGCAAACATTCGTAAAGTAGTACCTTATACACCCGGCGAGCAGCCCAATCAGCCGGACATGATCAAGCTGAACACAAACGAGAACCCATATCCCCCTGCACCAGGCGTGGAGAAAGCATTACACGGGATTCAGCCAGATACCCTCCGCCTTTATCCGGACCCTACAGCTGGCGACCTGGTACACGCAATTGCCTGTAACTATGGGCTGAAAGACGAACAGGTTTTTGTAGGTGTTGGCTCAGATGATGTACTTGCCATGAGCTTCCTCACCTTCTTTAACTCAGATAAACCGATCCTTTTTCCCGATATCACCTATTCTTTCTATGACGTATGGGCGGATCTTTTCAGAATCCCATATGAATGTAAAGCTCTCGATGAGAACTTCTGTATCCGCAAAGAAGATTACTTCGGAGAAAACGGTGGAATTATTTTTCCGAACCCCAATGCACCTACAGGAGTGGAGCTGCCCCTCGGTGACATCGAGGAGATTCTCTTACACAACCGGGACGTCATTGTGATCGTAGATGAAGCATATGTAGATTTCGGAGCGAAATCAGCACTGGAGCTTATAGAGAAATATGACAATCTCCTGGTAGTTCAGACCTTCTCCAAATCCCGTTCCATGGCTGGAATGCGTATCGGCTTTGCGTGCGGCCATCCACAGCTGATCAGTTTTCTGAACGATGTAAAATATTCCTTCAATTCCTACACTATGGATCGTACCACTCTTGCAACCGGTGTGGCAGCTATCCAGGATAAGGCATATTTTACAGAAACCTGTGAGAAGATTATTGCTACCAGAGAATGGGCGAAGAAAGAACTGGCTGCCCTTGGTTTCACATTCCCGGATTCTAAGACCAACTTTATCTTTGCTTCTCACAAAAGCTGTCCGGCCAAAGAAATTTTTGAGGCCCTTCGTCAGGAGCATATTTATGTAAGATACTTCCCGAAGCCGAGGATTGACAATCATTTGCGGATCACGGTAGGGACTCAGGAAGAAATGGAGAAATTAATACATTTTCTGGAAAAATATCTAAAAAATCATAAATAAGTGAAAAATATCTGTTTGAACGAAAATTCTGTTCTGGTGATTTTTTAATACGCTCTGGAGCCTGTGTGAAAAATACTCCGGAACAGGAAGCTCAGAACGACAGGAGTAAATATGAAATATAAGAAATTATTGAAAAAAGCAGCTGTAAGTCTGTTACTTGCCCAGTCCCTGATTTTTACAGGCTTGCCTATTCAGGCAGCAGATATTGCCGGGCAGAGTATGGTCTGGACGGAAAGTGTGGAAATGGAAAGCGCAGGAGACGCTGCATCAGCTGTGTCGTCGGATGCGATGACTGCGGAGGAGTTTTATGTGCAGGATGATTTTTCAGCAGGTGATGATCAGTCAGGGAGCGGAAGCACTTTAGCTGATGACAGCCAGGCTAGCAATGGAAGTGTAGAAGACGGTGACAGTCAGGCTGGCAATGGAAGTGCAGAAGGCGATGACAGCCAGGCTGGCAATGGAAGTACGGAAGACGATGCCGGTCAGTCAGGCAATGCCAGCTTCACAGGCATGACAGATGGAAATCCCTCCCAATCGGAAGACCTGTCAGACGGTTTCTCAGATGGTGGTACTGATGAACTTCAGGAACAAGATTTTGGCTTTGGCAGCATGGATCCGGATTCTGCCGAAGAAGAGAAAAATGAAGACGATCTGACCGATGCGGAGATTGAGGCTCAGCTGGAGCCGATCCGTGAGCTGCAGCCCTTAAGCTATGTAGACCCGCCAGCTGGCAATGGAAACGGTGATACAGGAAGCGTAGGTGCTGCCAGAGCTGCGTCTTATCCTGCGAAATACGATCCCCGAAGCAGTCTTTCCATCCCGGTGAGAAATCAAAAGCCTTCTAATATGTGCTGGGCATACACATTGGCTGCCAACCTGGAAATCTCATTTTTGCAGGCAGGAGCTGGGCTGTTTGATCTGTCAGAAGAACATCTGGCATATTTCTTTGCCCACCGAATGAACGATCCTCTTGGAAATACAGCTAATGACAAAAACGAGGTTCTTCATTCCTACAGAGAGGGAGGCAATCAGACTCTTGCTGCTATTTTTCTGAGTACGTGGAGTGGTATGGCACTGGAGTCACAGATTCCTTATGAGACAAATGCAGATCATACCCTGGACTCTGACAAGGTGCCGTCCTCCCAAATGGCATACCAGACCACAGCATATCTGGAAAATGCGGCGTTTTCCTCTTATTCTGTAAATAACATTAAAAGTCTGATATCAGAATATGGATCTGTTTCCATGTCCTTTGGAATGTATGATACCTATTATAATCCGTATACGTATGCATACAGCTACCCGGGAAGTGCAGGCGTGAATCATGCAGTAACCCTGATTGGCTGGGATGACAATTATTCCAGGGAAAATTTCAATTCTGCCAGCAATGTTACTTCAAACGGGGCATGGATTGCCAGAAACAGCTGGGGAGATGACTGGGGAGAAGCCGGTTATTTTTATATTTCCTATGAGAATAAATGTAATTACAATATTGTAGCAGCAGAAGCCACCACCAGTCCGAAGTACCGGAACAACTATTTCTATGACGGTTCCAGTGCACTGAGCAAGCTGAAGCTGTATCCTTCCGGCAGCAGTGGGATTTCCTCCATTGCCAATGTTTTTCAGGCGAAAGCCGGAAATGGGAATGGAGAAGCCCTTGGAGAAGTGGTTCTGGCTACTTACACTGACGGAGGAAGCTACAGCATTCAGATTTATACAAATCTGAAGGATAAGAGCAATCCGGTAAGCGGAACTCCGGCCTATGCCAATCCGGTTACTTTTTATCAGGAACATGCCGGTATTTCCACAGTGGAAGTGCCAGAGGTAAATCTGATGAATGGAACTCTTTATTCGGTAGTGATCACCAATATCGGTTCAGATACGGTGGAATACCTGTGCGAGACCAACAGTGCCTATGACTGGGTAGAATTTCAGGCAGGTCTGGAGGAGAATCAGAGCTTCTGTTACCATGAAAAAAATGGCTGGAGTGATTTTTTCAAAACAAGTCCAAGTGCCTGTGTAAGAATAAAAGCTCACACAAGAACATTGAGCAACGCAGTGAATGTAACCAGACCCGCTTCGTTCCAGGCAGCAGCCAGAGCCTATAACCAGATCAGTCTGACCTGGAGTAAAGCAGCCGGAGTTTCCGGATATCAGATCTATAGAAAAATCTCCGGCGGAGAGTATCAGAAGGTGGAGACAGCCTCCTGGTCGGATACTTCCTGGACAGATACGAAGGTTCAGCCGGGAATTACGTATACATACAAGATCCGTGCGTACAGTATGGTGAACGGTACTGCAAAATATTCCGATTATACCGCGGAAGCTGCGGCTAAGACAATGCTTGCCACTCCGTCTGTGTCGGTGAAGGTTTCTTCCGGACTTTACAATACAGTAAACTGGAATAAGATTTCCGGTGCAGCAGGCTATGTGGTTTACAGGAAAACATCCTCTGGAAAATGGACGAAGCTTGCAAACATAAAGAAAGCAGCTACTACATCCTACAAAGATAAAAAGATAAAATCAACTACCGTTTATGAGTATACAGTAAGAGCTTATTGTACTGTGGATAAGAAAACAGTGGCAAGCAGTTACAAGTCCAGTGGAAAGTATAAATCAGCACCCTCCAGGCAGACGGTCTCATCGGTTTCCAATACGAAGAAAGGTCTGAAATTAAAGTGGAAGGCACAGAAGAAGTGTGATGGCTATTACATTTACAAGAAGACCGGAAGCGGAAAATATAAGCTGGCCGCTACTATTAAGAAGGGGAAAACTTCCACCTGGACAGACAAGAAGGTGAAAAAAGGAAAGAAGTACCGTTATTATGTGCGTGCTTATGTAAAAGAGCCAAATGGTGTTGTAAAGGGAAAGTATAAAGCATCGGCGGCAGTTACAAGAAAGTAGGAAATCAATTACAGAAAAGAAATAGAATTTACAGTAAAGCATTGTGGAATAGAAGATAGTCTGCACATAGTAAAAACTATAAGGTTTTTTGCAGCAGGACAACCTTCGGATATTAAAAAAACGGAAGCCCATTACATGAGCTTCCGTTTTAACATTTCTGGATTAGATGAATATTTAAGTGCAGTTTCTTTTGTGATCTGGCGGTTTCGATAAAGCTCCAGCAGGCTGTTATCCATGGATTTCATGTCTGCCTGGGAGGAAGAGGCGATCACACCGTCAATCTGATAAATTTTGTTGTCGCGGATCATATTTCGAATGGCAGGGGTAAGCCTCATGATCTCAAAAACCGGAATATTGTGCCCATTCACATCCGGCACCAGCTGTTGGGAAATAACAGTCTGCAGAACCATGGAAAGCTGAATGGCAATCTGATGCTGCTGGCTGGGCTCGAAAACATCCATAATACGGCTGATGGTATTGGCAGCTCCGGTAGTATGAAGGCTGGAAAGAATCAGATGTCCGGTTTCAGCAGCAGTCATGGCAGTCTGGATAGTCTCGTGGTCACGCATTTCTCCAAGAAGGATCACATCCGGGCTCTGACGCAGGGTGGCACGCAGGGAAACTAGATAATTGGCAGTATCCGTACAGATCTCGCGCTGGCTGACAATGCATTTGTCATGTCGGTGCAGGTATTCCAAAGGGTCTTCCAGCGTGATGATATGTCCTTCACGGCTGTGATTGATCTTGTCGATGATACAAGCCATGGTGGTGGATTTTCCGCTTCCGGCAGGACCTGTGATCAGAACCATTCCCTTGGTAAGATCAGCTGCTTCCATAACAGCTGGAGGAATGTGCAGATCCTGCGGATCAGGCAGATTAAATGCAATAATACGGATGACAGCGGCAAGAGAACCACGCTGCCGGTATGTATTTACACGAAATCTTGAGAGACCAGGGATAGCCATGGAAAAGTCATCGTCACCGGTTTCCAGCATAGGTTCTATATTCCGGTCGTGAGCAAGCTTGTAAATGATCCGGATAAATTCATCTGTCTCCGGAGGCATGAGCCGTTCTTCAAAACCATCCAGTGTACAGAGCTTTCCGTCAATTTTTACAGAAAGGGGACGACCGGCAATAATAAATATATCAGAGGCTTTTTTCTGAGTGGCAAGCTCCAGAAAAGCCTTTACTTTTTCTTCCATAAAATTATTCTCCTTTGTAGACAGACTGGCTGTTGTCCGGATTCCAGTCTGCAGTTACAACCGTATTCCAGGAGAGGATCCCGGCGATATTGCTGCTGGTCATGTCCAATCCTGCATTAATGGTATCAGAGGCAGCGTTATCAGAAGCAGCGTTATCAGAGACAACGTTATCAGAAGCAGCGTTATCAGAGGCAACATTATCAGAGGCAACGTTATCAAAGGCAGCGGTAGCAGAAGCAGTGGAATCAGCTGTACAGTCAGTCCAGAATACAACAATTTTCACAGCCAGACTCTGGGTGTCGGAAAATGCTTTCACATATTCAGCAGTATGTTCCTCTGAATCCCATTCTACGTTCTCCTGTGAGTTCAGATAATCGGAGACGAGCTGGTAATATGCAGTCTCTGTTTTTGCCTGCGTCTGAAATCCCTCCAATGTCTGAACCAGCTCTGAGTAAAAATCAGCTGCCTCACTGCAGGCATTATAATAGGCTGAGGTCTGCTCCAGAGAAAGGCTGCTGGCGCGCAGATCCTGCCTGGAAGTACCATAGCCAAGCAAGGACAGGATCACCAGCATAAGTACTCCGAAGATTAGAAAAAGGGAAGGAATTCCAGTTGCGGAAAAAAGATGATTCTTTTCTTTCATGAATCTGTTTCCTCCTTTGTGGAAAAAACTGGAAAGCGAATTGTTTGTGTATAAAGACTGGTTTCCTCATTTGCATTCTGGAGTTTTTCAAAAGTGACCTGAATTTCTTTGACCTTGTCAGAAGCAGAGCAGACAAGCCTCATTTTATAAACCGCGCTTTCTTCGGAAGTATTCTGCCAGTGCTTGTCAAAATAATAGCAAATACTGTCCTGATCTGCAACTCCATCTGGCATCAGTGCCAGAAAATTTTGGACAGTGCCGTCAGTTCCTTCCAGAATTTCACCGGCACTGGTGATAAGCTCCTGGATATGAGAGTCCTCCCGGGCATGTACCCTTGCCATGTAGGAAGCCGCAAACAGTCTTACGCAGACACCGCAGGTCAGTCCCAGAAAAAGAAGGACAAATATCATTTCCATAAGAAAAAGCCCGGATTTGGAATGGGTAGTGATTTTTTTCATAAAAACTTCCTTTCAGCACATCATTCAGAAGTGACCAGCCCCAAATCAGGAGCCTACGAATCAGGCAGGAGCCCCTGGATGAAGCAGAAAACTGGAACAATGTCCATCTGTGTCCGTTAATGTGATTCTGTAAAAAGTGTTTTCTAAAGCGTCAATCTGGAAATCCTGAAGCTGTGCAAGGTTGGTCCCCATAGAAAGATCGGCCTGGGAATCCGATGCTGTAAAAAGCTCTTTTAAATGACTGCCATCAAAATAAATGTAAGTGCAGTAATCTTTCCCCTCAATAGCTTCCTGAAAGCAAAGAACCTGTGTTCCCTGAAGCTCTGTAAGGGAGGTCATTCCGGGAATATCGTGCTGACGAAACTTGGTAGTGATGTAAGAGGCTGCCGTATAAAGATTGTTATTAGTGTCCAGGCTTTTTACAGAGGCCTGATAGTTTCCGGCACCAAAAAGCATCAGAAATAGAAGAAACAGCGCATACATTGCAAAAAGCAGCAGGGCTGCCAGTGAATCAATGCTGTGGTTCTTCCGGGTAAATCTGGAATTCATCTGGCACCTCCTTTTCTGGCATTTACCGGAAGTACGCTGATCGATGGCAGAAGATTGGATCCGTTTGGAACATATTCTACCACAAATTTCTCAGAATCATAGGTAATATGGTAATCTGAAAGCAATTCATCCAGGCTCTGAGGGTATTGGCCTGTGAGGGCGTAGGTGCGGATGGCACCTCCTTCAAGTGCCTGCGTTAAAGTAACCTGTTCTTTTTCCAGGGAATCAGTCTGTGTACGTGCAATTCCAAGATAGAAGATCAGGCAGAGGACTGCAGCGAACAGGATTGGAACAATAAAGCGGAAAATCCGCCTGACACGAATGAGTCTGGTTTCAAATATATCCATTTTCACTCTCCCTTACAGTTGTTATGCGATCATTTCAGATAACAGTCCCAGCAGCGGCATCATAACAGAAAGAAGGACCAGTCCTACCAAAATTGAAAGGACGATCACAATAGTAGGCTCCAAAATTGACACAATGTGGGAAACAGAGTCTGTGGATTTCTCTTCATACTGCTCAGCCAGTTTTTCCATTACTTCGTCAGATGCACCAGCCTGAAAACCAAGGGAGATCAGACGAAGCTCCATAGCCTTAAAAAGTCCGGATTCCGTGATGGCTTCTGTAAATCCATATCCTTCCGCGAGCTGCTTCTGAATGGAAGCAAGCTTTTCCCTGATCTCAGTCTGGGTAACCACAGCCCCTGCCAGCTCCACACAAAGCTCAGGGGAAAGTCCGCTTCGGATTCCCAGGGAAATACATTGGCAAAGACGACTGTAATCCAGATTTACCGGAATTTCCTTCATGCCGGGAAAACGGCAGACTATTTTGCGGATCAGTTCCTGCCCCTTTGGGTGAAGAACCAGGAAAAGGATAAAGCCGATCATCGCGGCCAGAAGAACAAGGAAGGCAGTAGAATAGCGGCTAAGTGTTTCGCCGATTCCAAGAAGGGCACCGGAGATCCCGCTCATTTCCAGTCCAAGCTGGCGGAAAACCTGGCGGAAAACCGGGAGAACCTTTACAAGAAGAATTACAATAACCGCAGTCATCATGCCCAGCATAACAAGGGGATAGGCGACTGCACTCTGAATCTGGTCTGTGATCTGAATCTCCTTCGCATAGAAAGCAGACAGACCCTTCATAACCTCATCCAGACAGCCAGTCTCTTCGCCGGTGCGTACATAAGCAGCAGCAGAAGCAGGAAAAGCACCGGATTGCTCCATGGCGTGCGCCAGGGAGCCGGATTCCTCCATGTCTTTATAAAGAAAGGTCAAAATTTCTTTGCCCCGTTCTGTCTGGCTGTCGTCATTTAAGATGGCAAGTCCCTCAATGGCAGACATTCCGGAATGTAATATGATGGAAAACTGTTCACAGAATTGGAACAGCTCCCGATTGTTTAATCTGGTAATCATAGAAAGTCCTCTCTGAAAAAAACATCAGGCAGATTCTGAAAAAATCCATGAATCTGCGAGGAGTTTTTCGTTGTGCTATCGGGTAAACTGCAGCGTATAATTTGCGCTGTCACCGATATAGGAATTGATAAGCTCTTCATCTTCACTGTTGGCGGTAAAGGTTGGATCCATGCGGTTCCATTTCTCCCCGTCATAGGTAATCGCCTGTTCCACCCATCCTTTTCCACGTATGTAAACATCGATCCAGGCATGCTTGATGTCACCTGCATATCCGATCTGAAGCTTACAGGGAATATCCCTGCTTCGCAGCATTGCCGTCATCAAGGCAGCATAATCAAAACAGATTCCCTTTCCGGTAGAGAGGGTTTCGTCTATGTCAGGAAGATATCCTGTCTCAACGGTGGCTGCTTTGTCCTCGTCGTAGGTGACATGCTGGGTTACATACTGGAAAACGGTGTCAATGCTTTCCTGTTCCGTGGCATCCTCTGCCAGAAGAGAAAGAGCCAGCTTGCAGGCTTCTGAGTCCGGGGTAAAATTTACATACTGGTTCGGATACAAAAACGGGAGAAATTCATTCTCCAGGGAAACCTCCAGAGCCTGGGCAAAAAGTGCGGCATACTGACTGCCGTTTACCTGCTCATAACAGGATACCTGGTAGGTGCCGCTTCCACTGGTAAACGGAATGACAGCACTTTCGCCGGAGCTTACAAAATAAGAATAAACAACGCCGTCATCCGCGGAAAGCTGGATATTTTTGGTGGTACCATTGCTGTCACTGACAGCAGTCAGATATCCCTGACTGATATTTGAAATATCCAGTATCAGAGGTGAATATCCTATGGTGTCTGTTCCCGGAGCTTCCGGAACCAGAACCTTCAGCGGGGAAAAAACAGGCGGTTCTTCGCCGGAACCGGAGCTGCTGTTCTGACCGCAGCCTGCAGCTTGGAAAACTATTAGCAGGCAAAATAGAAATAAGCAAAGCAGAAGGGCCGAAATGCGTTTAGACATAGCGCCGCTCCTTTTTATAAGTTGATCATTCATTTTCAAACACGTTCCAGGGATTTTTGAAATTCGGGAAGATCGTACCATGCTGGTGGTTCCTTCATACGAACCACGAAATGGCACAGATCAGGACGGATCCTGGCTTCCAGGTATTCCATAGGACCCAGTGAACAGTGTGCTGTTCTGGTGTTGAAAAAAATAGGAGATCCCGGTTCAATGTTGAGAATCTGTGCATCAAGGAAATCAGCTGAGCTGATGTTGATGTGTTCTTCGCCAGTTTCAAATTTAATTCCGTAGTGCTTCTGAATAAAGTAATAGAGATCTACAAGCTGTTCGCGGTAGGTATCTAAATCCGGGAAAAAATCAATACGGATATAATTTGTCTGAATTATCACAGGCTGTTCATTGGAGGAAACCACTCTTTGAAGGCGGAAGACTTCTGTTCCTTCATTAAGGTCCAACGCACTGGCGACCTGGCTGTTTGCAGGAATACGGTCAATCCAGGTTCCGCTGATGGTCAGGGCGGCATTATCCGGAAACAGAGTGTTTATGTCTATTACGTTATGAAATTTTGAGAAGCTGGTAAGCTCCCGTTCTTTGGGATTGATCACCTGTGTGCCGGCACCCTGCTTTACCTTTATGCGTTTGTCTTTAACCAAAAGGTCAATGGCATGCCGGACCGTCGTACGGCTTACCGAAAACATTTTTCCAAGCTCATCTTCTGTGGGAAGATAGGAACCTATGGGATAAACGTTATTATCTATATCGGATTTTAATTTGTTATAACATTTCTTGTATGCAGGAAGTTTTTCCATAATGTTTCCTTTCAAAATAAGGTTGTTTAGTAACCTATAGTATATATATATCAAACAAATAAGTCAAACAGTAATTGAAAAAACAGAGGGACTTATACAAAATGCATAAAAAAAGCAAAGTATCTTGTCAAATAAAACACTTTACTAAAAAAGAAAAACATTGTATAGTAATGTTTGTAAACATAATTATAAATTTTGAAAATAAATGAAATATAAAGGAGAAACATAATGATGAAAAAATAGGAATTTGTACCGCGAAAGATAAGCGAGAAACCACTGTATGAACTGAAATCAGTGGAAGATATTCCGGTATCAGAGCTGTATCAGGTTAAGATAAACGGAAAGGAACAGTGAGTATATCATACGGAATTTTTTGATTTTGTTTCTTTCTTGGATGAAAATGAAAAGGCAGAGGTAGAAGTTACAGTAAACGAACCATTTCAGAAGGCTGTTATCCGTCCTGCAGCTGCACAGATACCGTTCGAAGAAGAGGGGAACAAAATCAGTATAAGCCTTCCTGCCGGAAAGAGAATTACTCTTGAACTGGACGATAAACTGGAGTCACCACTTTATGTTCTTCCTGGAAAATACATACCGAAGCCTGAGAATGCCACTTATGTATTTGAAAGTGGAAAAGCCTACAATGTGGGATGCCTTCAGCTTAATTCTGACGAAACTGTTTATATAGAGTACGGAGCAGTTGTAAGCGGAAGAATCTATTCCAGAATGGCAGACAGAGTCCGTATTCTGGGAAATGGAATCCTGTATGGAGGAAACTGGCATGCATGGGACGAAAATGGAGCAGAGCAGCTGATCGTTCCTGTATTGGGTGAGAACATTGAAATACGTGGAATCACACTTCTGGATGGTGGTTCCTGGCATATTGTTCCGGTTGCATGTAAAAATGTTCTGATTGAAGACGTAAATGTTCTGGGAAAAGTGATCACAGGAGATGGCGTCGATATAGTCGGATGTGAGAATGTAGTGCTTCGTAATTGCTTTATAAGGGCAAATGATGATTGTATATCTATTAAGGCTGTGGAATTCCAGGATCCGTCAGGCTGCACAGATGTGAGACATATCCTTGTTGAGGATTGCCTGTTCTGGAATGCAGAATTTGGAAACACACTTGAAATCGGATATGAAACCAGGAATGATTATCATGCGTTACGATCCTCTCAGATATTTTTACAGATTTTTTGCTTTCGTACTTTTTAGACGGATTTTTGTAAGTTTTAACAAGGAAATTCCGTTGACAAAAGCAACAGTTTGCTTTATTATATGAAGTGAATAAAAGGCAAACTTGTTGAAAGACAGGGACGCAAAGCCAAGGGTCTAAGGTCTCAGGACTATGACAGCCGGTTGCCGCATTGATATTGATTAGGTAATGTAATATGACAGGAGACGTGGTTCTTCTATTTGTGGCGACCGTTTATTTAATCTGATAAACGGTTTTTTTATTTCCACAAACTGATGGGACTGATAGTTTCCAGATAGCGGCAAGTCAGTTACATTATGGTTCAAGAAAGGTGTGTTATTTATGAAAGGAAAGAAAATAACAGAGTGGCTTGCAAATAAAAAAGTTGTTTCCAGTTGTGCTGCAATAGCATTGGCAGCAGTGATCGGCGGCGTTTCATTATTCTCAGGAGCAGGAGAAACACCTGAATTCCCCAGTTATACAGATCCGATCATGGAGACTTCCATTATAGAAGATGAAACTCCACTGGCTTCCCAGCCGAAGACTACTGTGAAGACTACCTCCAGTACCAAGACAACCAGGAAGACTGTTAAATTAAAAAAGGCTTCCAAGAAGAGCTACACCAAGAAACTGAAAACCAAAACAAAAGTAACCAATAAAACAAATAAATCCGGTAATACAACAGTAGATACCAAAACAACCGTTGTTACCAAAGCAACAGCGAAATACACCAAGAAATCAAAAAAGAAAGTTGTTACATCCAAGATCACAACAACTGTTCAGACAACAACTACACAGCAGGTATCAATTGCCAATGAGACCGCTGTAAGCACTACTTCTTCTGGTACTTCCGTTTCCCAGGCAACTGCAGCAGCAAGCTCTTCACAGAACCAGAGCAAATACGAAGCAAATGTAGCAAGTGTTGCAGGTAAGATGGACAATCGTGTAATTGCAGCATATCAGCAGCTGGGCTTTAAGATTGTTGTTGATCCATCCGTTAACTATTCCGGATATTTTGATGCAAGATCAAGATCTATTACAATGAAGCAGATTGATGATTCTGTTTATCATGAGCTGGGTCATTTCCTCGCATTCATCGCAGGAAATGTAGATAAGACAGCAAGCTTCCAGAGCATTTTTGCAGCTGAGAAGGCAAATGTTACAGCCTTCAATAAAGCCTATGTAACACAGAATGCTTCCGAATATTTTGCAGAATCTGTTAAGGATTACATCTTGAACAATGCTTCCCTGAAGAGCACCAGACCACAGACTTATGCAGCTGTTCAGAATGCATTGAATCAGATTACAGATGCACAGATCGCTAAGATTCAGAAGATTTATGGAGCGTTCTGGAACTAATGATTTTAAAGATGACCGGCACCCGGAGAAATATCTCCGGGTGTTTTACTGTGGATACCACAGGCGCGGGAAAATAGTGTTTTATAAAAAGGTAAGTGACAGATAGTACTTACCTTTTTGTCACCGGGAGAACCGTAATCTTATATATGGCGAGTTGCTGTTCACTGGTAACATTCCGCGAGGTGTTTTTGGTGAACAAAGTTCACAGAAAACCCGAGAATTAAGTTTGGGCAGCAAACGCTACTTCTTGTGCTTGTCACAAGAAGGTTCGTCTTTCTGTGCATCGCGAAGCGTGTTACTGGTCACGGAGTGAACAGTAACTATGTCGAAGAGTCAGGATATGTGTCGACAGAAAATTCTTGCAATGAAAAACCTTAGGTGTGTATAATACAAAACAAAGGTTATCACTTTCTTGCAGGCAGGGATAGATATATTGGGGTCACTGGTCCTAAGTGAACAGTAACATGTATTTGGAATGGATGTAGACACGGCGCCTGAAATGTGTTAAAATAAACTTTAATAAGTTTTTTGAAGGATGTTTTTATAATTCAGTATATAGCTTCTGTCTAATCAGACATTTGTATCCCGTTAAATCAAAATTGAAATGTGTTTTAGAATTGTATTAGTCGAAGAGGTAGATGATTGATGAAAGAAAAGTATGAATCATTATCCCTGGCTACGCTGAAAGACTTGGCAAAAGCCAGAGGACTGAAGGGCATTTCTACTATGAGAAAGCCTGAATTAATTGAACGTATGCTGGAAGAGGACAGGAAAGAACAGACTGCAGAAAATGAGCAGACTATTTCCGGAACAGCAGAAGAGAATACCATACCTGCAAGACCAGAGCCTGTGGCAGCAGAAAAAACAGAAAATACGGGAAGTGTTTCTTCACCGGAGAGAAGAGAAGCACCAACCAGATCCCGTACCATTATACGGCGTAATCCTGAGTACCGCAGCAATAATTATGGCAGAAATGAAAATGCAGGACGCCAGAACAGTTATAATGGGGAAAACAGACCGGAGAACTTCGTGAAGCGCACTCCTGTAGCGAAACCTGTAGAAGTGGTTCCGCCAGCCGAATTAAGACCTGAGGAAACGGAACAGCCCCGTACAGGCGCAGCCAGTGAGAACCGTACAGAAGAGGGGGTAAGCAATGCTTACAATGTTCCGGCTGAAACGGTCCAGCTTGACAGTGGCGAAAAGGCCAATGGAATCCTGGAGGTTATGCCGGATGGTTTTGGATTTATTCGAAGTGAGAATTATCTTCCAGGAGAGAATGATATCTATGTTTCCCCGTCACAGATCCGCAGATTTAATTTGAAGACAGGGGATATAATTCAGGGAAATATCCGTATTAAAACACAGGGGGAGAAATTCAGTGCCCTTTTATATGTAACGTCTATCAATGGTTTCCATCCAAGTGAGGGACAGAAGAGATACAATTTTGAAAACATGACCCCAATCTTCCCAGATGAACGTCTGATCATGGAGCGTCCCGGCGGAACTACTGCCATGCGTATCGTAGATCTGATCAGCCCTATCGGAAAGGGACAGCGTGGTATGATTGTTTCCCCGCCTAAGGCAGGTAAGACTACTTTGCTTAAGGATGTCGCGAAATCTATTCTTAAGAATAACAAGGATATGCATCTGATCATTCTTCTTATTGATGAACGTCCTGAGGAAGTTACCGATATCAGGGAAGCAATACAGGGACCGAATGTGGAAGTTATTTATTCCACATTTGATGAGCTTCCGGAGCATCATAAGCGTGTATCCGAGATGGTTGTAGAGCGTGCACGCCGCCTTGTAGAACATAAGCAGGATGTTGTGATCCTTCTGGATTCCATTACCAGACTGGCAAGAGCGTATAATCTGGTTGTTCCTCCAAGCGGAAGAACTCTGTCAGGAGGTCTTGATCCGGGAGCACTTCATATGCCGAAGCGCTTCTTTGGTGCAGCACGTAATATGCGTGAGGGAGGAAGCCTTACCATTCTGGCCACTGCACTGGTTGACACCGGAAGTAAAATGGATGACGTTATTTACGAAGAATTCAAGGGAACCGGCAATATGGAGCTTGTTCTTGACCGCAAGCTTCAGGAGAAACGGGTTTTCCCGGCCATCGACATTCAGAAATCCGGTACCAGACGAGAAGATCTGCTTCTGAGCAAAGACGAGCAGGAAGCTGTATATATTATGCGAAAGGCTCTTAACGGAATGAAGTCTGATGAGGCAGTGGAACAGATCCTGAACATGTTTGCACGTACTGCAAATAATGCTGAATTTGTGCAAATGGTAAAAAAACAGAAATTGTAATGTTCACAAAAAACACCGTGCAGAATATTATCTGGGATTAGTTTTAGAAATTTTTATAAATAACTTGCATTTCTCAGAACCCCATGCTATAATCAATAGGCTGTGTAAAGTGTGAATTCGTCAGATTCAACGCAAATAAAATAGAATAAATATAGAGAGGTGAAAATCATGAGAGAAGGAATCCATCCGAATTACTATCAGGCAACTGTAACCTGCAACTGCGGTAATACTTTTGTAACAGGATCTACCAAGCAGGACATCCACGTAGAAATCTGCTCCAAATGTCATCCGTTCTATACAGGACAGCAGAAAGCTAGTCAGGCTCGTGGACGTATCAATAAGTTCAATGAGAAATACGGTCTGAATAAATAATTTGAATATTACTGAATGAGAAGGTTGAGGTTGGGAAATCTCAACCTTTCTTTGTAACTGGAGGATAAAATGAAACCATCCAATATCGGTGGACAAGCTGTAATGGAAGGCATTATGATGCGCCATAAGGATAAATACTCCATTGCAGTACGACGTCCTGATAAAGAAATTGAAGTAAAAGTGGAAGATTATAAATGCATTTTCGGGAAAGCCAGGATCTGGCGGAAACCGATCATCCGCGGAATGGTAAGCTTTATCGATTCTCTGGTAACCGGAACGAAATGCCTTATGTATTCAGCTGAAATTGCAGGTGATGAGGAGGACGAGGAAGAGACCAGGAAGAATGCTGCTCTTTCTCCGGAAGAACTGGAAGCCAAGAAGAAAAAAGAGGACAAGGCATTTAAAGCCTTGCTCTATGTAACTGTAGCCATTTCTATTGTAATTTCCATTGCAGCCTTTATGCTGCTTCCTTATGCACTGGCCAGTCTTTGCCGTAAGGTAGGCGCTTCGGAAGTGGTGGTTACCATTGTGGAAGCGTTTGTGAAGCTGGGTCTGTTTATGGGATACATGATCCTGATCTCCAGAATGAAGGATATTCAGAGAACCTTTATGTATCATGGTGCTGAACACAAATGTATCAACTGTGTGGAAAATGGTAAGCCGCTTACTGTAGAGAACGTGCTTGAGAGCTCCAGATTCCACAGACGCTGCGGAACAAGCTTTCTGTTCCTGGTTATGATAGTAAGTATTTTCCTGCATTTTATTTTTGTACTGGTACCGTTTTACTGGCTTCGTCTTTTCGGACGTTTGCTCATGGTACCTGTAGTATCTGGAATTTCATTTGAAATTATCCAGTGGGCAGGCAGGACAGACAGTAAATTTGCCTTGATGATGAGTAAACCTGGTATGGCAATGCAGAAATTTACCACAAAAGAACCTACAGCTGATATGGCAGAGGTTGCCATCAAGGCTGTGGAGGCTGTGTTTGACTGGAGAGCATATTTAAAGACAGAATTCAATCTGGATATTCCATATGAGAACAAAGAAAACGGTGATCCTTCTGCTGCTTCCGCGCAATCTGAAAGCGGGGACAGTGAAGAACGCACCGGGAATGTGCCAGAAACGGGAGCTGCACAATGACTTCTCTGGAAACACTATTAAAAGAAGGAACCAAGGTTTTGGAACAGCATAAGATCCAGGAAGCCAGGCTGGATGCCTGGCTTCTTCTGGAGTATGTGACAGGGATGAACAGAGCTTTTTATTTCGCCCATTCAGCTGACGGGATTGAAGAGGAAAAAGCAGACAGATACAGGGAATTGATCCGAAAAAGAGCAGGTCATATTCCATTACAGCATATTACCCACCAGGCATATTTTATGGGATTTGAATTTTATGTAAATCAAAACGTACTGGTTCCGAGACAGGATACGGAGACATTGGTGGAGAAGGCTCTGGAAGTTATGAAGGGGAAAAAAACACCAGGGATTCTGGATATGTGCACCGGATCAGGGTGTATCCTTTTAAGTCTTCTGGCACTTACCGGGGATGCATATGGTGTGGGTGCTGATGTTTCCCCTCTTGCTCTTCAGGTGGCAAATAAGAATGCGGTAAGCCTGGAAGTGTCAGACAGAGCTGTTTTCGTGGAAAGCGACTTGTTTTCGTCAGCTTTTTTTCAACAAAACACTGGTAAAGATATGCCTCAGTATGATATCCTTATTTCGAATCCCCCCTACATCAGAAGCGCAGAGATTGAAGAGCTTATGGAAGAAGTGCGGGATCACGATCCAAGACTTGCACTGGATGGACATGAAGATGGTCTGTATTTTTACAGAAAAATCGTATCGGAGGGAAAGGCTTTCCTAAAGGAAGATGGCTGGATGCTGTTTGAAATCGGATATGATCAGGGCGAAGCTGTAAAGGCGCTGATGCAGGAGAATGGCTTTTTTGATGTACAGATTGTTAAAGACCTGACGGGACTTGACAGAGTTGTGTTGGGCAGACGATAGTTTTATATAAGTAAAGAGAAGAACATAACAGGAGGAAAACCATGTTTGACAAGTTGGACGATTTGCTCATACGTTTCGAGGAAGTTCTGAATGAGCTGGGTGAGCCAGATGTAACATCTAATCCAGATCGTTTCCAGAAGCTTATGAAGGAACAGAGCGACCTGCAGCCAATTGTGGATACCTATAAGGAATATAAGAAAAATAAAGAAACAATTCAGGACAGCCTTTCCATGCTGGAAGAGGAGAAGGATGAAGATATGAGAGAAATGCTCAAGGAAGAGCTTTCCGATGCCAAGAAGCGTGTGGAAGAGCTGGAGCATGAACTGAAGATCCTTCTTCTGCCTAAGGATCCTAACGATAATAAGAATGTTATCGTGGAGATCCGCGCCGGTGCCGGTGGAGATGAGGCTGCTCTTTTTGCAGCTGAGATCTACAGAATGTATGTAAAATATGCAGAATCCAGGCGCTGGAAAACAGAGATGATGAGCTTAAACGAGAATGGAATCGGCGGATTCAAAGAGGTTACCTTTATGATAAACGGTGCCGGAGCTTATTCCAGACTGAAATATGAGAGTGGCGTACACCGGGTACAGAGGGTTCCGGAGACGGAATCCGGCGGAAGAATCCATACTTCCACCTGTACGGTTGCAATTATGCCGGAAGCTGAGGAGATTGATTTCCATCTGGATATGAACGACTGTAAATTCGACGTATTCCGTGCTTCCGGAAATGGCGGACAGTGCGTCAATACTACAGACTCCGCAGTACGACTGACCCATATTCCTACAGGAATCGTAATTTCCTGTCAGGATGAGAAGTCCCAGCTGAAGAATAAGGATAAGGCATTGAAGGTTCTTCGTTCCCGTCTGTATGAGATGGAGCTGGCCAAGCAGCATGATGCAGAAGCAGAAGCAAGAAGAAGCCAGATTGGTACAGGCGACCGTTCTGAGAAAATCAGAACCTATAATTTCCCACAGGGACGTGTGACAGATCATCGTATCAAGCTTACACTTCACAGACTGGATAACATTCTGAATGGAGATCTGGATGAAATCATCGACAGTCTGATCGCAGCAGACCAGGCGGCGAAATTGAGCAATCTGCAGGAGCAGTAAGCTTAAAGTTACTGCTTTTGTGTAAAAGTTGCTGGCCAGGCTATGGGCAGCAGCGAAATAACAATCATGTGAAAAATGGGAGGATATACCTATGAAAAAAACAGCTCTTGTAATTATGGCAGCCGGAGTTGGAAGCAGATTTGGAAATGGAATCAAGCAGCTTGCACCAGTTGGACCAAACGGTGAGATCATTATGGATTATTCCATCAGAGACGCACTGGAGGCTGGCTTCAATAAAATTGTATTCATTATCCGTAAGGATCTGGAAGAAGAATTTAAAAGCACCATTGGTGCAAGAGTAGAGAAGATCGCAGAAGTTGCGTATGCATATCAGGAAATGGAGAAGCTTCCGGAAGGCTTTGTGAAACCGGCAGACAGAACCAAACCCTGGGGAACCGGTCATGCTGTTATCTGTGCAAGAGAGTTCCTTACAGAGCCATTTGCAGTTATCAATGCAGATGACTATTATGGAAAGGAAGCATACGTAAAAGTACATGATTATCTGGTTCAGGAGCAGCCGGCAGATGATGTCCTGCATATTTGCATGGCAGGCTTCCGCCTTGGAAACACCTTAAGTGATAACGGAAGTGTTACAAGAGGACTTTGCCACATTACAGACGGCAAGCTTACAGGTGTTACCGAGACTCACAACATTTTTAAAACAGCAGATGGCGCTGAGAGTCGCGAAGATGGCCAGCCGGCAGAGAAGCTTGACTTAAACGAGCTTGTTTCCATGAACATGTGGGGACTGACTCCTGCGTTTATGGATACTTTATATGATGGATTTGTAGAGTTTCTTCAGAATGTAAAAGCTGGTGATATCAAGGCAGAGTATCTTCTTCCGGTTATGATTGATACATTGATCCAGAAGGGAACTGCCCAGGTAGATGTGCTTGAGACAAAGGATACCTGGTTTGGTGTAACTTATCAGGAAGATAAAGAGGTTGTGATCAAAGCCTTTAAAGAGCTTACCGAGGCTGGCGTATATCCAAACGGACTTTACAAATAAGATTATCGGATACTGTATATTGTAATTGTTTGCAGTTTTGCCTGAAAATATGGAAAAGAATGTATGATTCCTATATGCTTTCAGGTGTAATAAGCAAGGAGGATAATTAGATATGGGAAAATATTTTGGAACAGACGGATTTCGTGGAGAGGCAAATGTTCAGCTGACAGTTGATAATGCGTTTAAAGTAGGACGTTATGTAGGTTGGTATTATGGACGTGACCATAAGGCGAAGATCGTAATCGGAAAAGATACCAGACGAAGCAGCTATATGTTTGAGTATGCCCTTGTTGCAGGACTTACCGCTTCCGGAGCAGATGCTTATCTTCTGCATGTAACCACTACTCCAAGTGTATCCTTTGCGGTTCGTACAGAGGATTTTGACTGCGGTATTATGATTTCCGCAAGCCATAACCCATTCTATGATAATGGAATCAAGCTTCTGAATGGAAACGGACAGAAGATTGAGGCTGAGATCGAGGAGCGTATTGAGGCCTACATTGATGGCGAAATCGAGGAGCTTCCTCTTGCACGCAAAGAAGACATTGGACGTACTGTTGATTTTGCTTCCGGACGAAACCGCTATATCGGATATCTGATCTCCATTCCAAGCCGTGATTTCAAAAATGTAAAAGTCGGACTTGACTGTGCCAACGGAAGCTCATCCGCAATTGCAAAAAGTGTTTTCGAGGCACTTCAGGCGAAAACTTATGTGATCAACAATCAGCCGGATGGAACTAACATCAATACAAACTGTGGATCCACCCATATCGAAGTCCTTCAGAAATATGTGATAGACAATGGCCTGGATATCGGATTTGCTTATGATGGAGATGCTGACCGTTGTATCGCAGTTGATCATCGTGGAAATATCATCGATGGTGACAAGATTATGTATGTCTGCGGTAAATATCTGAAAGAGCAGGGGAAACTGAATGGAAATACTGTTGTTACCACAGTGATGTCCAATATGGGACTTTACAAAGCTCTGGAGCGTGAAGGAATGCGTTATGAGCAGACTGCCGTTGGTGACAAATACGTTGCCGAGAATATGATGGCAAATAACTACAGCATTGGTGGAGAACAGTCCGGACATATTATTTTCAGCCGTTATGCAGCTACAGGTGATGGTATCCTTACTTCTCTTATGGTCATGGAAGCATGCGTAGATAAGAAGTCTACCTTATGTGATCTTGCCAAAGAGATGAAGGTTTATCCTCAGGTTCTTCGAAATGTACGTGTAGCAGATAAGAAGACTGCGCGTGAGAACCCGAAGGTGGTTGAAGCAGTCGAAGCAGCAGGAAAGGCACTTGGCGATTCCGGACGTATTCTGGTCCGCGAGAGTGGTACAGAGCCGCTGATCCGTGTTATGGTGGAGGCCGAGACAGATGAGCTCTGCCATCAGTATGTAGACAGTGTTGTGGAAGTAATGGAAGCCGAAGGACTGATTGTTGGTTGAGAATGAAAATCAGAAAAACAGCATTAATTTTGGCAGCGGTCATGGGGCTTTCCCTTCTGGCTGGCTGTGATAATGAAAAACAGCAGATTTTTAAGGAAGCAGAGAAAGATCTGGAGCAGGGCAGCTATGAGTATGCGCTGGATGAATTTACTACTTCTGTGAATAATGGTGTGAAGCCTGCAGTGTCTTACCGCGGGATTGGAATCTGTCAGCTGCGTCTGGGAAATTATGATGATGCCATTACTGCCTTTACCAGTGCTCTTGGCGAGGAGAAGGTAAACAAAAGTATGGCCCGGGACCTGTATCTGTATCGCGCTACAGCACGTTTGCAGGCTGGGTATCTGGATGATGCCATGGCAGACTGTCAGGTGCTTGCTCAGAATTATGAGATGGATGCAGATGCCTGGTTCCTTACTGGAAAGGTTGCCCTGGAAATGGATGTCTATGATGAAGCTTCCTCTGATTTTGAGCAGGCGTATGGGGAAGATTCCAGCTATGACCGGGCCATCCAGATCTACGAGACGTATCTGGATAAGGACATGGAAGCGGATGGAACCAGGTATCTGGAGGCTGTCTTGTCCACAGAGGCAAAGGGAGCAGAGGATCTTTGCAGCCGGGGAAGAATCTATTACTATATGGGAGATTATACCAATGCCCGGAAAGAGCTGACAGATGCTTCCAATCAGGGAAGTACAGAGGCACTTCTGGTCCTTGGAATGGTCTATGGCGCCCAGTCAGATTACGCAAATGCCCGGGCAATGTACCAGCAGTATATCAATCAGAAGCTGGATGATACGTCCGGGAATCAGACACAGACTGCCGCACAGGGATACAATGGACTGGCAGTGTGTGATATGGCAGAAGGAAACTATGATTCTGCTCTGGAAAATATCAGCAGCGGAATTACCATTGCTTCCGATGATGAAATGCAGAGCTTGTTATTTAATGAAATTGTAGCTTATGAGAAGAAACTGGATTTTTCTACCGCACAGGAGAAAGCTGTATCTTATGTCGGAATGTATCCGGAGGATGAAGAAGCTGCGAAAGAGCTTGATTTCCTGAAATCCAGGACTGGAAGTAATGAATAGGAAACAGAGTAGGCTCCTGAAGTTATTTTTATAATTATAAAAAGGATTTGAAATCTGAGGCAATATTGAATGCCGGATTTCAAATCCTTTTTTGGTAATACTCTCAGACTTTTTTTACATAAAGGCGGTTGCCCCGGTACATAGGGCGGCCGTTCACGCCACTGAGATCGTAGGACATTGCAAAGTAGGAATCCACGCTGCTTACAAGCGCCCAGTCAGGATCATAGACCTTTCCACCAATTTCAGCCCAGCCGTGACCGCCGGAGCAGATTACATAAACTTTTTTCATTCCTACAGCGTTTGCAAGGTAGGCGAAAGCTGCTGCATAGGAAACACAGTCACCTCGTCCGCCGCGGAAAAACATATCTTCGGCGAAATCCTTTTCCCAGTCCTGTGTATTTCTGAATTCACGCCAGCAATAGTAGGTGTACTGCTTCTTGACGTAATCAAAGCTGGCACGGAGGCGCTGCATTTTGTTCATTCCTGGTCTGCTGATCTTTTCTACGATCTTGTTCGCTTCTGTCATTAGTTTCAGCTTGCGCAGGTTAGAACCGGATTTGCTGGCACGTCCGGAAGCATCAAGAGCGATACCATTTATAGTGGTGGAGGTCAGCATGTATGCGCCGGTGGTTCCTGTGCTGATACGGAAAAAGTAGTAATCATTTTTGATTTTTTTCCAGCCGTAACTCTGAATTCCATTTTTGTCAAAAAAGTAATAGCGGGATCCGATTTTGACTTTGCCTTTGACTTTCTTGCCGCGGGCATTGTAATAGTAGTGGCGGCCTTTGCTGGTCTTCCAGGTACCAGAAGAGGAATTGGAAGCCTGTCCCTTACCGGAATGGGTCTTCTTATTGGTGACAGTGGAAGAAGATTTCGCAGTTTGGGAAACTGATGTCCGGGCAGCTGCCTGGGTGGGAAGAGTACCTGTCAGGAGCGTACAGGACAGGCAAAGGCATGCTGCAAGAGTTTTGAGATTTTTCTTTTTCATAGGTTCCTCCTTTTTTGGTCTTTTACTATTATTATATACTATATGAGATCTGAACTGTAGTTGTTGTTTTCAGATCTGAAATATGTTACTGTTCACTCCGTTCACAGTAACGCGCTTCGCGATGCACAGAAATCATGCATTCGCATGATTTCGCGCCGCAATTCTCGGGTTTTCTGTGAACTTTGTTCACAAAAAACGCCTCGCGGAACGTTACCAGTGAACAGTAACTGAAATATACCTCTCCCAAAAGGAATGGGTTTGTGTTATACTCTAACAGATGATTTTCAGATAGAAAAGTAACTGAAAGTTAGTTTATGGATGATCCGGAAGGAGGATTTATGGAATATATTGAAGAAATACAGGAGCAGGTGATTCTGGTTGGCGTTCAGCTGGACGAGAACGACAATGTGAAAGAATCCTTGGATGAACTGGAGGAGCTTGCAGATACTGCCGGAGCCCAGACAGTGGGAAAAATTATCCAGAACCGTGAGACTGTACATCCTGGAACTTATATTGGAAAAGGAAAGATTGAGGAGGTACGTGCTCTTATGCTGGCCACGGATGCTACAGGAATCATCTGTGACGATGAACTTTCCCCGGCACAGATGAACAATCTGGAGCATGAGCTGGAATGTAAGGTAATGGACAGAACTCTTCTGATCCTTGACATTTTTGCAAAACATGCCACCACAAGTGAGGGTAAGATCCAGGTAGAGCTGGCCCAGCTCCGTTACAGAGCATCCAGACTGGTAGGACTAGGTGCGTCTTTGTCCAGACTTGGAGGAGGAATCGGAACCCGAGGTCCTGGAGAGAAGAAGCTGGAGAGCGACCGACGTCTGATCCGAAAGAGAATCACAGCGCTGAAGGAAGAGCTTTCCCAGGTGGAGAAGCACAGAGAGCTGCTCCGTACCGGACGTACCCGGGGAAAGATGAAGACTGTTGCTATTGTAGGTTATACCAATGCAGGTAAATCTACATTGTTAAATACCCTCACTGGAGCCGGAGTGCTTTCAGAGGATAAGCTGTTTGCCACATTGGATCCTACAACCAGAGCATTGACATTAGATGACGGACAGCAGATCCTGCTTACAGATACTGTTGGGTTTATCCGTAAGCTGCCGCATAATCTGGTTGAAGCTTTTAAGAGTACCCTGGAGGAAGCGAAATATGCAGATTATATTATACATGTGGTAGACTGCTCGAATCCTCAGGCGGTACAGCAGATGGAGGTTGTTTATGATACCCTGCAGGAGCTTGGTGTCCAGGGCAAAAAGACGATTACTTTATTTAACAAGGTCGATGTGGGTGCAGCAATCCGCCTGCGCGACAGTATGGCAGACCATACTCTTAAGGTTTCGGCCAAAACAGGGGAAGGTCTGGAGGATTTAAAGCAGCTTCTGGGGAAAATCCTTTCTGAAGAGCAGATTTATGTGGAAAAGCTTTTTACCTACCAGGAGGCTGGCAAGATCCAGCTGATTCGGGAATATGGGCAGCTGCTTTCGGAGGAGTACACAGATACTGGAATTCTGGTGAAAGCCAGAGTGCCGCAGGAAATTCATGGGAAGCTTATGTGACGCAGCCAGACCAGTGGAATTGGCAAAAAGTATGGGTTTATAAAGTTATCACATTTGAGGATAATAAGTAAATATAATGATATGAGTGTCAAAAGGTCTTTTGACACTCATTTGATACCCAGATTGCTACGCAGCTACGCTGCTCCCGCAATCCTCCAAATATTCGAAATCCGCTGATTTACTGCGTAAATCGCTACTTTCTCATATTTGGCGTGTCCCAAGTTCAAAAGCCTTATCGTGCAAGCACGAACAGCTTTTTGACCTTTTGACACTGGTATCATATAATGTTATCGCTTAAAAGTAATTTCTGTGAGGCGCATTGCTATACAGAAAGTGAAGAACGATAGGTAAGAAGACTAAAATTTGTAAAAAACAGGAGAGAATATCATGGGAAAATACACAGATTACATTATGAAAACAGCACAGGATCTGCTTTCAGTGCCAAGTCCAAGTGGTTTTACCCACATGGCAGCAGATTTTGTAAAAAAAGAATTTGAAAAGCTGGGCTATGAGCCGCAGATCACCCAGAAGGGCGCTGTGCTTGTAAAGCTTGGGGGAAAGGACGATAAGAACGCAGTAGTTCTGGCTGCCCACATGGATACACTGGGCGGAATGGTTTGCCAGATCATGGATAACGGTCATTTGAAGCTGACTAATATTGGCGGTATGAATCCAAACAATGCAGAGGCTGAGAATTGTAAGGTTTATACAAAGTCCGGCAAAGTATATGATGCAACTTTCCAGCTGGAGAATGCGTCTGTTCATGTAAACGGCGAGTATAGCGATACCAAACGTACTTATGAGACGATGGAGGCCATTCTTGATGAGCCAGTGAAGAATAAAGAGGATGTGAAAAAACTTGGAATCATGACAGGCGATTTTGTCTGCTTTGATCCAAGGACAGTTGTGACTGAGAGCGGATACATCAAGAGCCGTTTCCTTGATGATAAATTCAGCACTGCCATTCTTCTCGGCTATGCTAAATATCTGAAAGAGAAAGAAATTCAGACAGAGCGTACCATTTATGTACTGATCACTTCTTATGAGGAAGTGGGACATGGTGGATGTGCCGCTATCCCAGATGGAGTGACAGAGATGATCTCCGTAGATATGGGATGTGTTGGAAAAGGCCTGGAATGTGATGAAACCATGGTTTCAATCTGCGCTAAGGACAGTATGGGACCATATGATTACCAGGTGGTTTCCGGCCTGATCAAGGCTGCACAGGAGAATGACATTGCATTTGCAGTGGATGTATATCCGCACTATGGTTCTGACGTGGATGCAGCGCTGAAGGCGGGCTATGATATGAAACATGGTCTGATCGGACCGGGAGTTTACGCTTCTCATGGATACGAGCGGTCACACAGGGATGGAGCGAAGAATACACTGAAATTACTGAAGGCATATTTAGGATAAAAGTCCTGCGCGGTAGCGCTAAAGGCGCGGAACAATCGACTTTCATTTGGGGTGATGTCTGCGCAGGCAGACATGTCCGTTTAGAAGAAAAACTTGATTAAAAATGTATAAAATATTAATAATAGAAGATGACGAAATTATTGTACAGATAGTAAAGCGACATTTGGAATCCTGGGGATATGAGGTCTTTCAGATCGAAGATTTCACTCATGTGATTCAGGAGTTTGTGCAAAAAGATCCACAGCTGGTGCTGCTGGATTTGAAACTGCCGTTTTTTAACGGTTTTCATTGGTGTGAGGAAATCCGCAAAATTTCACAGGTACCAGTGATGTTTCTGTCTTCAGCGGCTGACAATATGAATATGGTAATGGCCATGAGCCGGGGTGCAGATGATTTTATCGCGAAACCTTTTGATCTGGATGTGTTAACTGCGAAGGTGCAGGCTGTGCTTCGCAGAACCTATGCCTTTGGTCAGAACAACAGTCTTCTGGAAAGGGGCGGCGTAGTGCTGAATCCTGGAAATGGGACGATTTCAGTGGATGGAAAGCTTGCAGACCTGACGAAAAACGAATTGAAGATATTGCAGATACTATTTAAACATCAGGGGCATGTTGTATCCAGAGAGTCGATTATGACAAAACTGTGGGAGAGCGACAGCTTTGTGGATGACAATACTTTGACAGTAAACATCACAAGAATCCGTCGGAAGCTGGAAGGTCTGGGTGTAGAGAACTTCATTATCACCAAAAAAGGCCTGGGGTACATGGTATGATTAAATATCTGAAAACCAGATGGAAAACAGGTGTTTTGGCTTTACTTATGGTAGCGGTAACGGCTGGAATCCTTTTTCTGTATGATATTCCGCTGGAGCCTGTAGGTTATGTGGCGGTTTTTGAAATGCTGCTGACAGGCCTGGGGCTTATGTGGGATTACCATAAATACCGGAAAAAGCAGGAAAGTCTGCTTTACATAAGAGACTGCGGCAATTTTTCAGAAGAATATCTGGAGGCTCCGGAGAATGAAAATGAGGCTATTTACCGGGAAATCTGCCGTAGTCTGGATGAGAAGAGAATAGAGGCTGAAAATCAGAGAAGTGCTTTTGGTACAGAATTGACAGACTTTTATACGCTGTGGGTTCACCAGATCAAAACACCTATTGCTGCAGCAAGACTGCTTCTTCAGGAAGAGAAGCCCAGACCTCAGGAGATTCAGAATGAGCTTTTTAAGGTGGAGCAGTACGTGGAGATGGTGCTGGGGTATCTTCGAACGGAGGATATGGCTTCAGACATCCGCTTTGAGGAAGTGGATATGGATTCTCTGATTAGTGAGCAGATTCACAAATTTGCCAGAATATTTATTGGGAAAAAGCTTTCTCTGGAGTATCAAGAGGTATCGGAAACGGTGCTTACAGATGAAAAATGGCTTGGCTTTGTGTTGGGACAAATTTTATCAAATGCACTGAAATACACAAAAAAAGGAAAAATATCCATCTATATGAGCATATCCAGGCCGCATACGCTGGTGATCGAAGATACTGGAATCGGAATCCGTGCCGAAGATTTGCCCCGGGTTTTTGAAAAGGGGTTTACTGGCTATAATGGACGTGAAGAGAACAGGTCTACTGGAATTGGGCTTTATCTTTGCGGAAAGATTATGAAAAGGCTGGATCACGGAATCAGGATAGAGTCGGAGCTTGGAAAAGGGACGAAGGTATTTCTTGAACTGGGAAGGAAGAAGATGGATCTATATTAGAGCGTGTTCGGAAAAAACAATCTCGCAGTCTGCATGCCCCACTTTTCGGTGTATTTTGCAGATTGCAAGATTAATTTTTTACATGCTTTAGATGGTGGGGACAAGGAGAGAGTATGAAAGCGATAAAGAAGGTTTTAAACAATATTTTTATTGATGGTTTAAGCGGAATGGCTTTGGGGTTGTTTTCTACTTTGATCATCGGAACTATTTTGAAACAGATTGGTGATTTGATGGGCGGTACATATGGCACTTATTTAAGTGCATTTGCAGTGGTTGCCCAGAGGCTTACAGGTGCCGGAATCGGCATCGGTGTTGCGTATAAATTCCGGGAATCTACTTATGTGCTGTTGTCGGCTGCGGCAGCTGGAATGATTGGTGCCTATGCATCTAACCTGATTGCAGGAACCCTGTTGTCTGATACAGGGGCATTAGTGTTATCCGGTCCTGGCGAGCCTCTTGGAGCGTTTGTGGCTGCATATGTGGGAATTACGATTGGGAGGCTGGTTGCCGGAAAAACAAAACTGGATCTTCTTATTACACCAGCAATCACCATCCTTTCCGGTGGTGCTGTAGGGATACTGGTAGGACCGGGAGTATCAAGCTTCATGACATGGCTTGGCAACCTGGTAAACTGGGGAACTGAGCAGCAGCCAATCCTAATGGGAATTGTGGTTTCTGTCATCATGGGAATGGTACTGACTTTGCCAATTAGTTCTGCAGCTCTTGGAATTATTCTGGGGCTGAATGGCGTGGCAGCGGGTGCGGCAACGATCGGATGCTGCTGTCAGATGATTGGATTTGCAGTGACAAGTTTTAAGGATAATGGCGTGGGCGGTCTTTTTGCCCAGGGAATCGGAACTTCCATGCTGCAGATCCCTAATATTATGAAGCGTCCGCTGATCTGGCTGCCTCCTACACTGGCATCTGCTATTTTAGGCCCAATTGCCATTATCGGGCCTTTCCATATGACAAACAATGCAACTGGTTCCGGAATGGGAACCTCTGGTCTGGTTGGACAGATCATGACTTACCAGACTATGGTGGCAACAGAATCACCGGTGCTGGTAATTCTGAAAATTGTATTGTTCCACTTCCTACTTCCGGGACTGTTATCCTATGTGATTTACCGCGGAATGCGAAATATGGGATATATTAAAGACGGACAGATGAAGCTGAATGTGTAAGGAATATAAAATAAATATTGACATCTAATGAATGTTAGAATATACTAACAACATAAAGGAGCTTATAGGTAATCTGAAAGGAGTATCATATGGGAACAGTAGTTGTTGGTGCTATCGTAGTCGTAATAGCAGGTCTGGCAGTGAGAAGTATTGTGAAGGATAAAAAAAGCGGAAAAGGCTGCAATGGTAATTGTGGAAGCTGCGGCGGACACTGCCACTAAGATGTGAATGAGGCACTGGTATTTTACATAGCTGGTAAATAAGAAGATGAGGAAACTGCTGTATTGGAGAAATCTGATATGGCAGTTTTTTTATTGATAAAAAACAGAATGTGACAAACCCGCGAAAGAATTGCGCACACATTTTGGCACAGATTGTAAATGGGTATAAACTGTTATAAAATCAAAAATGCATATATATATTGTATTCTGTAATGTCCATATCATGAAGGGAGTGTTGAAAATGAAAAAGTCACTAAAAAAAATAATAACGGTTGTGCTGACATTTGCTATGATGTTTGCAATGACCGTGCCTGCTTACGCAAAAGAGGTATTTAAAATTCTTAAGACAAATGCAACTATTTATTCTTCTAAAACTATGGAAAATCGCAGATGCTACAATCCGGATGAACTTATTGCCTACATTGGAAAAAGAAAAGTAGTTGTGGAATCCAGTAATACAAAAGTTGCAACTGTAAAGATAAAGGATAATGCTATTTGGGCTACGCCCCAAAAAGCTGGCACAACAACTATTACTGTGAAAACTGAACGGGAAACTTACAAATGTACATTTACCGTGTATAAATATGTAAATCCTGTTTCTTCTGCAAAGGTGGGAAAGCTCACAATTAAAGGAACTGCTTTTAAAAAGAATGCAATTTATAATCTGCGTTATTCCAAATATAAAAATAAGAGTATCGCATTTAAATTTAATCTGAAAAAAGGTTGGAAACTCAGAGGGGGAATATCGTATGCAAGAAGTAACTGGGGTGTAGCAAAGATGTCACCAAATGGCAGCAAAATAAAAGTTGCAGGAGGATCTGGATTTCTTGCTGTTGCATTGGCTGAAAATATCAAGACGGGGCAGAGAGAAAGAATACACATATATTTCAAATAAATTGATAACTTTCAACGTATGGCACTGAACTGCTATATAATTTGTGTGGAGATATAATTTGAAAAGCGTTTTCCGAAATCAAAATATGAAAATCGGAAAACGCTTTTTGGTTTAATTGTGCTTTTTAATAAAAACAACGAAAAACCACAAAAATCAACCAAAAACACCAACTAAAACAACAAAACTGGTGTTGAATTATGTTGACACCGCATAGCAAATGACGTATAATGAGCATAGAAAACTATGTCATGGAACAACGGACATTTATGTTGCCGACAGAGAGAATATTGTGTTTTTGAGATACAGAATACTATTTCATATGCCGGGACATCCATGAGAAAGGAGAACCATGGAAAAATACAATACAAGTGAGATTCCCAAATCTTCCAGAATTACCCGCCTGGTAGATCATCTCTATGCCAAGATGCCGGAGATCGAATCTTACAGAGCGAAGCTGATCACAGAGTCCTATAAGGAGACGGAAGACCAGCCGATCATTACCAGAAGAGCGAAAGCTTTTTCCCACATTTTACATAATATTCCGATCATCATCCGTGATGAGGAACTGATCGTGGGAAGTAACTCCATTGCACCGAGAGGATGCCAGACATTCCCGGAATTTTCCTACCAGTGGCTGGAAGACGAGCTGGATACGGTTGCCACCAGAACTGCTGATCCATTCTATATTTCAGAGCAGGCCAAAGCAGATCTTCGCGAGGTACACAAATACTGGAAAGGCAAGACTACCAGTGAGCTTGCCACAGCATATATGGCACCGGAAGCAATCCGTGCCATCGATCACAACATTTTTACACCAGGAAATTATTTCTACAATGGTGTAGGACACGTTACAGTAAAGTA
The DNA here is from genome assembly GCF_040924225.1 of Ruminococcus sp. RTP21484sp1_RTP21277st1_D2_RTP21277_210401. Lineage (NCBI taxonomy): Bacteria > Bacillati > Bacillota > Clostridia > Eubacteriales > Oscillospiraceae > Ruminococcus > Ruminococcus sp. RTP21484sp1_RTP21277st1_D2_RTP21277_210401. Next base: position 98,307 of record NZ_JBCOMJ010000011.1, read on the forward strand.
TTGGGAAGTTCTTGAAATTGGATACGAAGGCATTATGGCGAAAGCACAGGCTGAGCTGGATAAATGCAATGTGGGGGATGGAGATTACGCAGAGCGTTCCCGTTTCCTGGAAGCAGTTATCATGAGCTGCCAGGCAGTGATTGATTATGCAGACAGATATGCAAAGCTTGCCCTTGAAATGGCAGAGAAATGTACAGATCCACAGCGTAAAGCAGAGCTTCTTGTGATTGCATCCAATTGCAGCAAGGTTCCGGCGAAGGGAGCTACCAATTTCTGGGAGGCGTGTCAGTCCTTCTGGTTTGTGCAGCAGCTTCTCCAGATGGAGTCTAGCGGACATTCCATTTCCCCAGGACGTTTCGACCAGTATATGTATCCTTATTATAAGAAGGATATTGAGAGCGGCGCGATTACCAGAACAGCAGCCCAGGAGCTTCTTGATTGCATCTGGGTAAAATTAAATGACCTGAATAAAGTCCGTGATGCTGCTTCCGCAGAAGGCTTCGCAGGCTACAGTCTGTTCCAGAACCTGATCGTAGGAGGTCAGGATAAAGATGGCAATGATGTGACCAATGACCTTTCCTTTATGTGTATTGAGGCATCCATGCATGTACATCTTCCGGCTCCGTCCCTTTCCATCCGTGTATGGAATGGTTCTCCTCATGACCTTCTGATCAAGGCAGCAGAGCTTACCAGAACGGGTATCGGACTTCCGGCTTATTATAACGACGAGGTAATCATCCCAGCACTGCAGAACAGAGGACTTTCCCTTGCAGATGCCCGTGAGTATAATATCATCGGTTGCGTAGAGCCACAGAAAGCAGGTAAGACAGAGGGATGGCATGATGCAGCATTCTTTAATATGTGCCGTCCGCTGGAGCTTGTATTTGCCAATGGTATGGATCAGGGCGAGATGGTCGGAATTCCTACCGGCGATGTAACCCAGATGGCTACATTCGATGAATTCTATGATGCATACAAGAAACAGATGGAGTACTGCATTTCCCTTCTTGTAAATGCAGATAATGCCATTGACGTGGCTCATGCAAAGCGTTGTCCGCTTCCATTCCTTTCCAGTATGATCGATGACTGTATCAAACGTGGAAAGACCGTACAGGAAGGCGGCGCAGTTTATAACTTTACCGGTCCCCAGGGCTTTGGTATTGCAAACATGGCAGATTCCCTGTATGCAATTCGTCAGCTGGTCTATGAAGAGAAGAAGTTTACGATGGAGGAGCTGAAGGAAGCTCTTGCATGGAACTATGGCAAAGGCCTGGATGAGCAGTCTGTGAAAGAGATCACAACCGGCATCTTAAGAGAGATGACTGAGAGCGGTGCCAAGGTTGATGCGGATACTGCAGCAGCTGTCCTGAAATCTGTTATGAATGCCCAGATGGCACCTGAGAAGATGGCAAGATACCAGGAAATCCACGATATGATCGCAGAAGTTCCGAAATTCGGAAATGATATTCCGGAAGTGGACTACTTCGCAAGAGATGTGGCTTACACATATACAAGACCGCTTCAGAACTTTAAGAACCCACGTGGTGGACAGTACCAGGCAGGACTTTATCCGGTTTCTGCAAACGTACCCCTTGGCGGACAGACTGGTGCTACACCAGATGGAAGATATGCACATACTCCGGTTGCAGATGGTGTTTCCCCATCCGCAGGTAAGGATGTGAACGGACCTACTGCAGCAGCAAGCTCTGTTGCAAAACTGGATCACTTCATCGTATCCAATGGTACTCTGTTCAATCAGAAATTCCATCCGTCAGCATTGTCTGGACGTGAGGGTCTTGAGAAGTTCGTTGCACTGATCCGCTCCTACTTCGATCAGAAGGGAATGCATATGCAGTTTAACGTTGTAAGCAGAGAGACACTGCTCGATGCACAGGCACATCCGGAGAACTATAAGCATCTGGTTGTACGTGTGGCTGGTTACAGTGCACTGTTTACTACACTTTCCAAATCGCTGCAGGATGACATTATCAGAAGAACTGAGCAGGGATTCTAAAAAGAAAGTCAGCAGACTCTTATGCAGGAGAGTTATAATTGCCCCATAGCTCACTTCTTAGCGAGATGATAAGTGTGGCTGTGAATGGGAACTTTCTGCGAAAAATATAAATGGAATTGCTGGTGGCTTCGTTAAGAGAAGTCTGCTGGCACTTCCGTATAATGGAGAAATCTATGGAATATTTAGACACTACAGGACGTATTTTCGACGTCCAGCGCTATTCCATCCATGACGGTCCTGGAATCCGTACCATTGTGTTTTTGAAAGGCTGTGTGCTCAGATGTCAGTGGTGCTGCAATCCGGAATCCCAGGAATATAAGATCCAGACAATGAAAACTCCAGACGGCGTGAAGACCATGGGACGAGACGTAACGGTCCGCGAGATGATCGAACTGGTAGAGAAGGATCGCCCATACTACTACCGTTCCGGCGGCGGAATGACACTTTCCGGCGGCGAATGTCTCTGTCAGCCGGAATTTGCCCGTGACCTTCTTCGCGCAGCGAAAGAGCGTGGAATTAATACAGCTATCGAGAGTATGGCTTGTGTTCCCTGGAAAAATATAGAGATGGTACTGCCTTATCTGGATACTTACCTGATGGATATCAAGCATACCAATCAGGAGAAGCATAAGCAGTTTACAGGCAAGCCCAATGGACTGGCTCTGGAGAACGCCAGAAAGGTAGCTCTTTCTGGCCAGACCAATCTGGTGATTCGTGTACCTGTCGTTCCAACGTTCAATGACAGTGTGGAGGAAATCAAGTCTATTGCTTCCTTTGCATCTACATTGCCAGGTGTGAAGAAGATTCACCTTCTTCCATATCACCGTCTGGGACAGGATAAGTACGACTGGCTTGGAAGAGAATACAAGCTGCCGGAGATACTTCCTCCAGAACCGGAGCATATGGAACTTTTAAAAAAAGCAGTGCATTCCGTCTGTGATCTGGATTGCCAGATAGGTGGATGAAATAATATTTTATGTGAAAATTTTGAAGAAAGACATTGTGTGGAGAAATCTGTACAGTGTCTTTTTTTGCGTGCATTTCTTATTTAATGTGTTGGGAGGGTGAAAAGTTCTTCAGGAGGGACACATTTGAACAACTTTCAACACACTAAAAGAAAGCCTTTTTCATACATGCTCCAGGAAAAGAAATTGGAAAAAGATTTGCTTAAATTATAATTTTTTTGTATGATAGGTGGTATAATAAATACTTGATGAATTTATATCAACTATTTAAAAAAGCGGAGAAAGAAAACTTTATAAAGACAGTTAGATTGATTGCGGTAAAATCTGGCTGGTGCAAAATACTACAGCATAAGGAGAAAAAGAATGAGAGGACTATACTCATCAAAGACAAAAATCAGACACCAGATTTTTACTGAAATTGCCCGGCTTGCCTATGAGGGCGACATTGAGAAAGAGATGGATGATCTTCCGTACAAAATTCTTCCAGGAGAGATTGCAACATATCGTGACAGTATTTTTCTGGAGAGAGCTATCGTAGGAGAGAGACTGCGTGTGGCAATGGGACTGCCTCTTCGAAACATTTCCGAGCATGCGCCAATTTCCAAGGGCGTAGAAGCCAGCTTGATCGAAGAGAAATATTATGAGCCGCCCCTTATCAATATTATTAAATTCGCCTGCAACTCCTGTCCGGAGAAGCGTGTGATTGTCACAGAGGGCTGCCAGGGCTGTCTGGAACATCCTTGTCAGGAGGTCTGTCCCAAGCAGGCTATCCACATGGAAAACGGGCGGTCTGTGATCAATCAGGAGAAATGCATCAAATGTGGAAAGTGTCTGGAATCCTGTCCATATAATGCCATTATCAAGCAGGAGCGTCCGTGTGCCAAGGCCTGTGGAATGAATGCCATCCATTCAGACGAGTATGGCAGAGCAGAGATCGACTATGACAAGTGTGTTTCCTGTGGAATGTGCCTGGTAAGCTGTCCGTTCAGTGCCATTGTAGATAAGGGACAGATTTATCAGACCATTATGGCATTAAAAAGTGATACACCAGTTTATGCCATTGTAGCGCCGGCTGTGGCAGGTCAGTTTGAACCGGAATTGAAGAATACCCAGCTTCGGGGAGCTTTTAAGGCGCTTGGATTTACGGATATTAAGGAAGTGGCTGTGGGTGCAGATCTTTGCACCATTGAGGAGGCTAAGGACTTCATGAAGGAAGTGCCGGAGAAAATTCCGTTTATGGGAACCTCCTGTTGCCCGGCATGGTCTGTTATGGCAAAAAAGACGGTTCCACAGCTTGCCAACTGCATTTCCATGGCGCTTACTCCCATGGTACTGACTGCCAGACTTCTGAAGCAGGAAGAGCCAGACTGCAAGATCGTGTTTGTAGGACCATGTGCAGCCAAGAAGCTGGAGGCAAGCCGTAAATCGGTTCGAAGCTATGTGGACTTCGTTCTCACCTTTGAAGAGGTGAAAGGCATGTTTGATGCCAAGGGCGTTGATTTCGCCAGCCTTCCGGAGGAAGAGCCTCTTACCCAGGCCAGTAGTGACGGTCGTGGCTTCGCTGTTAGCGGCGGTGTGGCAGCCGCAGTTGTGAAAGCTGTAAAGCGAATGGATCCGGATCGCGAGGTGAAGGTAGTCAGTGCTAACGGACTTCAGGAGTGTAAAAAGATGCTGATGGCAGCCAAAGCAGGGAAATACAACGGATATCTGCTGGAAGGCATGGCGTGTCCTGGCGGCTGCATAGCAGGTGCCGGAACGGTGCAGACTGTAAAGAAGGCGGGAGTGGCACTGGAGAAGATGAAGAAGGAAGCGTCTTTTGAAGAATGTATGGATACTTCATTTGGCGGGGAACTGGAGAAACTGGAAGAGCTGTAAAATTATTTAGCCGAGCTGCTTGAAAATAAAGAATACATGAGAAGGAGAAAAGCAAAAATGCGTGCATACGAACGTTTATTAAATTATGTGAAAGTATATACCACAAGCGAGGATGAGCAGGAGAACGTGCCATCCACCAGCCGTCAGTTTGACCTGGGAAACCAGCTGGCAGAGGAACTGAAAAAAATAGGGGTTCAGGACGTGCGCATTGATGACAAGTGCTATGTTTATGGCGTGATCCCGGCTACAGAAGGCTTGGAAGAGAAACCAGCCATCGGCTTTATCGCACATATGGACACAGCACCTGATTTCTCCGGAGAAAACGTAAATCCACAGATCATCCCGGAGTACGACGGCGGTGATGTAAAGTTGGGAGACAGTGAATATGCTCTTACCTTGAAAGATTTCCCACATCTGGCATCTTTAAAAGGAAGAACCCTGATCACCACCGACGGAAGCACCCTTCTTGGTGCAGATGACAAGGCTGGTGTGGCTGAGATCATGACTATGGCAGAGCAGGTGATCACAGAGAACATTCCTCATGGAAAAATCTGTATCGGCTTTACCCCGGATGAAGAAGTGGGCCGCGGCGCAGACTTCTTCGATGTAGAAGACTTTGGAGCAGATTTTGCCTATACTGTAGATGGCGGTGCGGAGAATGAGATCGAGTATGAGAACTTCAATGCCGCAGGTGCGAAAGTAAAGATCAAAGGCTTTTCTGTACACCCGGGCAGCAGTAAGAACACCATGATCAATGCAGCCCTGGTTGCCATGGAGTTCAATAACATGCTTCCGGCAGGAGATACCCCAGCGAACACAGAAGAGTATGAGGGATTTTTCCATCTCTGTGAAATGAGCGGAGATGTGTCTTCTGCAAGCCTTGACTACATTATCCGTGACCACGACAGCGCCATGTTCGCCTGCCGCCAGGAGCTGATGAGACATATCGTCAAGCTTCTCAACGAGAAATACGGCGAAGGTACCGTAACCCTCACCATCAAAGAACAGTACCGCAACATGAAAGAGAAGATCGAGCCTTGCATGCACCTGATCGATAACGCCAAGAAAGCCGTCCAGCAGTCCGGCCTTTCCCCAGTAACCGTAGCCATCCGCGGCGGCACCGACGGCGCCCGCCTCTCCTTTATGGGTCTTCCCTGCCCCAACCTCGGCACCGGCGGCTACGCCTTCCACGGTCCATGCGAGCACATTACAGTAGAAGGTATGGATTACGCAGTGGAGAATCTGAAGAATATTGTGAAGCTGTACGCATGCTGATTCGGGCAAGAAAAAAGCATTGGTGAGATATATGATTTTTTAAACATGCTTTAGAAAAAAGCATCTGTCGAATTGTAACCGACAGGTGCTTTCTTCTTCTCAAAATTTAAACAAAATTTTACATGGCTAAGACAACAACATGCTTTTTCCCCCTTATAATTATCCTGAGAAAAAAGCTAAAAAGGAGAACTGATCTACTTGAAGTACCAGGAAATTGTAAATAATAAGGAAATTAATGCATATCTGAAAAAGGGAGACGCCAATCTGGGGACAATGGGGTTTACGGATCATTCCAAGGCACATTGTATACAGGTTTCCCACAGAGCCGGAAAAATACTGGAAAAACTGGGATATTCCAAACATGATGTGGAACTTGCCAAAATTGCAGGATATATGCACGACATTGGAAATGCCATCAACAGAACTCATCACGCAGAATACGGTGCCTTGCTTGCAAACGATCTTTTAAAAGAAACCAATATGCCAATGGAAGACCGTATTACCATTGTATCTGCCATTGGAAATCATGATGAATCTACAGGAAACCCTGAAGACGTTGTTTCAGCAGCTCTGATTATTGCAGATAAAACAGATGTAAGAAGAAGCCGAGTGCGCCAGAAAGAAAGCTCAGCATACGATATCCATGACCGCGTGAATTACGCGGTTACAGAATCCAAGCTGAAAATTGAGAAAGACAAATCTGTACTTGCCTTGAATCTTCAAGTGGATGAAAGCATCTGTTCTATGTACGACTATTTCGAGATTTTTCTGGATCGGATGATGCTTTGCAGAAAATCAGCGGAAGTTCTGAAAACCACATTTAAGCTAACGGTAAATGGACGTAAAGTGCTATAGAGACAAGCTTATTGTGAAGGTTTTTGGGAACTCTTCAGATGAACTATATATAAATAAGTGTTGTTTATATGAGCGAGGAGCCAAATTTTCATATAAGCAGACATAACCGTTACCGAAAGTAACCTACATAAAAATACACAAAACAGAGCTCCTATATTTGTACAATATGTAGAAGCCCAAAAATAAAGATAAAAATTTCAAAAAATAGTTGTTAAAAGATTGTCATTGTGGTATCTTAATGAGAGCGGAGAAAACCAATATTTTATGCGGAGACGAAGAGGGAAAAGTCCTTTTGTTGAGAATTGTTTGTCAAGAAACACATAGTGACATGACTTGAACCAGGAAAACAGGAAGAAAATCCTCTGTGTTTCTGGTTTAGGCCATGTCACAAGGCAGAAAATAAAGTTTTTACCCGCTTTTTTTCTAACTGTGATTGTTAAAAAATAAACAAGAAACAAAGGACATCACACAGGGAAAACCAACCAATCCCACGGAAAAGTAACAAAACAGAGGGAAAAGTTGACACAATCCCACACCCCCATGAAAGGAGTTTTTTATGAGCAGCAAAATTACCATTATCGGAGCTGGAAGCGTTGGCTCCACTATCGCTTACACACTGGCACACGATGAGATCGCTTCCGAGATTGTTCTGATCGACATCAACAAGGAAAAGGTAGAAGGCGAGGTTATGGACATTGAGCAGGGAACCTGCTTCAGAAGCCCTGTATCTCTGGTAGCCGGAGATTACGCAGATGCCAAAGATTCCGACATTGTGATCATCACATCCGGAATCGCCCGCAAACCTGGACAGACCCGAATTGAGCTTACTCAGACAAACGTAAATATTCTGAAGAGCATCACTCCTCAGATCGTAAAAGAAGCTCCGGACGCAAAGTATATTATTGTAAGCAACCCGGTAGACATTATGACCTATGTATTTACCAAGATTTCCGGTCTTCCGGAGAATCAGATTATGGGATCCGGAACTATTCTTGATACAGCAAGACTTCGCTATGGACTTTCCGAGCACTTCAAAGTAGCCCAGGGAAATATCCACGCTTATGTGTTTGGCGAGCACGGCGACACCTCCTTCATTCCATGGACAGGCGCTTACATTTCCGGTCTCAGCACAGATGAGTATTATGAAGAAATGAAAGCTCACGGCAAGGATGTGAAACCTCTGGATAAAGAAGCCATGCTGGAATATGTACAGAAATCCGGCGGAAAAGTTATTGCAAAGAAAGGCGCAACCTTCTACGCAGTATCTGCTACCGTTTGCCAGCTGGTAGGTCTGATCCTGGCAGCTTCCGATTCCCTTGCAACCGTATCCTCCATGCTTCACGGTGAGTATGGAATCGAAGATGTGTGCCTGAGTACCCTTACTCTTGTAGGACCAAATGGAATACAGGGAAAAGTTCAGATGCGTATGAATAAAGAGGAAATTGCATTGCTGAAGAAGAGTGCCGATGCCCTGAAGGAAGTAATCGCACAGATTGAGCTTTAAAAGTTATTGTTCCCAGATATTATTCCGTGAAGCAATACATTCAACTATACCAGCAAAGACATCCCGGCTTCTATCGTGGAAAGCGGTAAGTCGGGTTCCACTTTGCGAAAGCAACCCAAATAGCTGCTGTTTACATATGTGAATTTAGAAAAGCATATTTTGTGAACAGTAACAAGAAAGGAACAAGAAGCATGAAGTACAGTTATTATCCAGGATGTACCCTGAAGAATAAGGCAAAAGATCTGGATGCCTATGCCAGAGCTTCTGCAAAAGCACTGGGCTTCGAAATGGAAGAGATAGAAGACTGGCAGTGCTGCGGCGGCGTATATCCTCTTGGCAGCGATGAGATTGCCACCAAACTTTCTTCCGTCCGGGCTTTAAATGACGCAAAAGAAAAAGGACAGGATCTGATTACAGTCTGTTCAGCCTGTCATCATGTGCTCAAACGTGTGAACGACGACATGAAAAACGTGGACGACATCCGCACCAGAGCAAATAATTATCTGAAACTGGATACTCCATATAAAGGAGAGACAAATGTCCTTCATTATCTGGAAGTACTCCGTGATGAAGTTGGATTTGATGAGATTAAAAAGAAAGTGGTAAATCCTTTAACCGGCAAAAAAATCGGTGCATATTATGGCTGCCTTCTTTTAAGACCAGGAAAAATCATGTCATTTGATAATCCGGAGAATCCAACCATTATGGAAGACTTCATCCGTGCCCTTGGCGCAGAACCTGTGGTATACCCATACCGCAATGAGTGCTGCGGCGGCTACATTTCCCTGAAAGAAAAAGAAATGGCACAGAATATGTGCGAGAAAATCATGGACAGTGCAAAGGGCTTTGAAGCAGATATGCTGATCACAGCCTGTCCACTTTGCATGTATAACCTGAAAAAGAACGGAACCGGCGATCTTCCTGTTTACTATTTTACAGAACTTCTTGCAGAAGCTCTCGGAGTAAAAGAGGAGGTGGCGAAGTAATGGCTTATACATATGGAAATACTCAGAATGCGGCAGAGCGAATCAAAGAAATTTCCGGAGTAAATCCCCTGAAATGTATGAAATGCGGAAAATGCTCCGCAACCTGTCCTGCATTTAACGAGATGGATATCAAGCCTCACCAGTTTGTAACTTATGTACAGAACGGCGATATTGAAGCACTGGCACAGTCAAAATCCCTTTGGAAATGTCTTTCCTGTTTTGCATGCGTGGAGCGTTGCCCAAGAGATGTAAAACCGGGAAAACTGATCGATGCAGCCAGACAGCTGGTTGTCCGTGAGCGTGAACAGAACTATCTGACCGCAGACGAAATTCCGGAGCTGCTTGATGAAGACACACCGCAGCAGCTGTTGGTAAGTGCATTCAGAAGATACAGGAGGTGAAAAACAGGTGCAGAGAATAGGTGTATTCGTATGTCATTGTGGTACCAATATTGCAGCCACAGTTGATGTAAAAAAAGTAGTAGAGATGGCAGCAAAAGAGCCGGGCGTTGTTCATGCGGAAGATTATCAGTACATGTGCTCTGAAGCAGGACAGGCCAAGATCATTAACGCCATCCATGAAAAAAATCTGACAGGAATCGTAGTCTGTTCCTGTTCCCCGCGTATGCATGAGGCTACCTTTAGAAAGGCAGCACAGAAAGCGGGCTTAAACCCATATATGGTAGAGATTGCCAATATCCGTGAGCATTGCTCCTGGATCCACAAGGATATGGAAGAGGCTACCTTAAAGGCAGTAATCCTTGCAAGAGCCGCAATTGCAAAAGTAAATCTGGATGCTCCTCTTCAGCCAGGCGAGAGCCTTGTAACCAAACGAGCTCTTGTAATCGGCGGAGGTATTGCCGGAATCCAGTCAGCCCTTGACATTGCAGAGGCTGGTTATGAGGTTGATATTGTAGAGAAGCTTCCAAGTATTGGTGGAAGAATGTCCCAGCTGGACAAAACCTTCCCAACTCTGGACTGCTCCGCATGTATCCTTACACCAAAGATGGTAGAGGCAGCAGCACATGAGAAAATCAACATCTATACATACAGTGAAGTTGAGAAGGTAAGCGGCTTTGTAGGTGACTTCACCGTTGATATCCGCAAGAAAGCAAGAAGCGTGGATATGAGCAAATGTACCGGATGCGGCGTTTGTTCTGAGAAATGTCCGTCCAAGAAAAATCCAAACGAATTTAACCGCGGTCTGAACAACAGAAGTGCTATCTATATTCCGTTCGCTCAGGCTATCCCAAATGTTCCGGTAATCGATCGCGAGCATTGTACCAAATTCAAAACCGGAAAATGCGGTGTCTGCTCCAAGGTTTGTGCTGCAGGTGCAATTGATTATGAGCAGAAGGATGAAATTGTTACACAGAAATACGGTGCAATCGTGGTTGCAACCGGTTTTGACGTGATTCCGCTGGATAAATATGATGAGTACGCTTACAGCCAGAGTAAGGACGTTATCACCTCTCTTGAGCTTGAGCGTATCATGAATGCAGCAGGACCTACAAAAGGTCATCTTGAGAGACTTTCCGATGGAAAAGCTCCGAAAAACATTGTATTTGTACAGTGTGTGGGAAGTCGTTGCTCTGATGAAAGAGGAAAGAGCTACTGCTCCAAGATCTGCTGTATGTACACTGCAAAACATGCAATGCTGATCCGTGACAAATACCCGGATACAAATGTAACTGTTTTCTACATTGACGTTCGTACTCCAGGCAAAAACTTCGATGAGTTCTACAGAAGAGCTGTTGAAGATTACGGTGTAAATTATGTAAAAGGCCAGGTTGGAAAGGTAATCCCACAGCCGGATGGAACTCTTATGGTTCAGGCTTCTGACCTGCTTGAAAATAAACAGATCCTTATGGAGGCTGATATGGTGGTTCTTGCAGCTGCCATCGAGCCAAACAAGGATGTAAGAAAAATTGCAACTATGCTTACCGCAAGTATTGATACCAACAACTTCCTCACAGAAGCACATGCAAAGCTTCGTCCGGTAGAGTCCCCTACAGCTGGTATTTTCCTTTCCGGTGTCTGCCAGGGACCAAAGGATATTCCGGAGACCGTTGCACAGGCTGGCGCAGCAGCAGTGAAGGCAATCGGCCTTCTTGCAAAAGACAAGCTGACCACCAACCCATGTACGGCACATTCTGACGAGCTTCTTTGCAACGGATGCTCCCAGTGTGCAAATGTGTGTCCGTATGGTGCGATTTCCTATGAGGAAAAACAGGTAAATGACCACGGAATCCGTGAGACAAGAAGAATTGCTGTTGTAAACAATGCTCTTTGCCAGGGCTGTGGTGCATGTACCGTAACCTGCCCGTCCGGAGCAATGGATCTCCAGGGATTCTCCAACAGACAGATTTTAGCGGAGGTAGATGCAATATGTCGATAGAAGCAAAAGAAGAATTCAGACCGAAGATCGTGGCATTCTGCTGTAACTGGTGCAGCTACGCAGGTGCAGACCTTGCAGGAAGCAGCCGTCTTTCTTATCCGGCTGATGTAAAGATCATCCGCGTACCATGCTCCTGCCGTGTAAATCCAATGTTTATCCTCCGTGCCTTTGAAAAAGGTGCTGACGGCGTGATCATGTGCGGCTGCCACCCGGGAGACTGCCATTACACAACCGGAAACTATTACGCGAGAAGACGTATGACCCTTCTTTTCTCCATGCTGGATTTCATCGGTGTGGAAAACGGCCGTACCCGTGTTGAGTGGGTATCTGCCGCAGAAGGTGTAAAATTCTCCCAGACTATGAATGAATTTGTGGAAAAAATCCATTCTCTGGGTAAAAACGTCAGATTGGAGGATTTAAGATGCAGGAACTGATCGCTCGTGCAAAAGAACTGCTGGCTGATGGAACCGTAGCACGTGTTCTTGGCTGGAAAGCCGGAGACCTGCCTTACAATCCGGAAGCAGCATATTTCGAAACTGCAGAAAGCCTGGATGAATTTGTCTACAATGGTTTCTGCGGACAGAATTTAAGTAAAATGATGATCGAGGCTTCCAAATTAGAGGGAAAAACTCTTGTCTGTCTGAAGCCTTGTGATACCTACAGCTTCAACCAGCTGATCAAGGAGCACCGTGTAGATCGCGAAAAAGCCTACATTATCGGTGTTGGCTGTAAAGGAAAGCTGGATGTGGAAAAGCTTCGTAAAATGGGCATCAAGGGAATCCAGAGCATTTCCGGCGCTGAGCTTACCGATGATTGTGAAACACTTAACGTTTCCACAATCTACGGAGACAAGACAGTAGCTTACAAAGATGCTATGTTGGAGCGCTGCCATGTATGCAAAGGAAAAGAGCACATGATCTACGACGAGATCATCGGCGAATCCAAGGATACAAAGGATGCAGACCGTTTCGCAGAAGTTGAGAAAATTGAGAAAATGAGCCCGGAAGAGCGCTTCGCATTTTTCCAGAAGGAGCTTAGTAAATGTATCCGCTGTAATGCATGCCGTAATGCATGTCCGGCCTGCAGCTGCCGTAAATGTGTGTTCGACAGCACCAAGTTTGACAGCGCACAGAAGGCAAATGTGGATTCCTTTGAAGAAAAAATGTTCCACATTATCCGTGCATTCCACGTTGCAGGAAGATGTACAGACTGCGGTGAGTGCAGCCGTGTCTGCCCGCAGGGTATTCCGCTTCATCTGTTTAACCGTAAGTTCATCAAAGATATTGATACTTTCTACGGTGAATATCAGGCAGGAGCAGATGCTGAGTCAAAAGGCCCGCTGACCAGCTTTACATTTGATGATGTAGAGCCAGGTGTAGTGGCAGAAAGGGGATAATGTATGTATAAGATTGAAAAAGAAAATCTGGAAGCATTATTCCGGAAAATCGCAGAAAGCCAGGATCTGATCCTTCCAATCAAAAAGGCAGGACAGACCAACTTCGGCCTTTGGAGTGAGGGAGAAGAGGCAGACCTTGAGACCTTGAAAACCGTAAAATCCGGCAAAGATGCCTTTTTCCCACAGAGCGAAACACTTTACACCTGTGTTCGTGATGGAAAGAAGCTGACCGTAGAGCCGGAAGAGCTGAGAAGTCGTCCTTTCGTTGTATTTGGCATGAAGGCCTGCGATGTAAAAGGTGTTGCAGTTCTGGATAAGGTTTTCCTTGCAGATCCTGTTGATACATTTTACGCAGCAAGAAGAGATCATGGAACTATCGTTGCCATGGCTTGTCACGAGCCGGAGGAATCCTGCTTCTGTAAGGTTTTTGGAACAGATGCAGCAGATCCGGAAGCAGATGCCGACGTAAAAGGCATTGCCGATGTAGCAGCCTGGATGGTGGAGGGAAGCCTTTACTGGAAAGCTCTTACTGAAAAAGGAGAGGCTCTTACAGAAGCAGTAAAAGAACTTCTTATCCCGGCCGACGACGATCAGGTAAAAGTGGATGCGGAAAAAGAGGCAATCAGAGCCATTGTGGAAAAACTTCCATACACCCATCTTTCCCTGGAAGGCTGGGATGGAAACGCCACAGATGAGAAGTTTAATTCTCCTGTCTGGGAGACCTTATATAAACCATGTCTGGCATGCGGAACCTGTACCTTTGTATGTCCGACCTGCCAGTGCTACGACATTAAGGATTACGACACAGGACACGGTGTAAAGCGTTACCGCTGCTGGGATTCCTGTATGTATTCCGATTTCACAATGATGGCTCACGGAAATAACCGTACCAGCCAGATGCAGAGATTCCGTCAGAGATTTATGCACAAGCTTGTATATTTCCCTGCTAATAACGACGGTATGTACTCTTGTGTAGGCTGTGGCCGCTGCGTGGAAAAATGTCCGTCATCTTTAAATATCGTAAAGGTGATCAAGGCTTTTGAAAAGCATGGAGGTGAAAAGTAATGAGCGAGTGTACCTGTCATAAAAATTATACTCTGGATACTCTGATCCCGCAGGTTGGCGTGATCACAGATATTCATGAGGAGACTCCGGATGTAAAAACATTCTGTGTAACAGCACCGGATGGAGGAAAGCTTTTTGAACATATGCCTGGACAGTGTGCCATGGTTTGTGCTCCTGGTGTAAGCGAAGGTATGTTTTCCATTACTTCCTCTCCTACAAATAAAGAGTATCAGGAATTCAGTATTAAGAAATGTGGTGAGCTGACCTCTTATCTTCACAGCCTTCAGGTGGGAGATGAGATCACAGTCCGTGGACCATACGGAAACCATTTCCCGGTAGAGGATAAGTTGAAAGGCAAAAATCTTCTCTTTATCGCCGGAGGTATCGGTCTTGCACCACTTCGTTCCGTGATCAATTACGTGCTGGACAACCGTGATGACTACGGCACTGTAGACATCCTCTACGGTTCCCGTTCCGCAGACGATCTTGTAAAATTAAAAGAGATCCAGGAAGTGTGGATGAATGCAAAAGACGTAAACGTCTATCTGACCATCGACCGTGAGCAGGAAGGCTGGGACGGACATGTAGGTTTCGTACCGACTTATTTAAAAGAAATCGGCTTTGATACCAACAAAGTCGCATTAGTCTGTGGACCGCCGATCATGATCAAATTCGTACTTCAGGGCCTTGAGGAGCTTGGATTTACAAGAACTCAGGTTTATACAACACTGGAGCTTCGTATGAAGTGCGGTATTGGTAAATGCGGACGTTGTAATATCGGATCTAAGTACGTATGTAAAGATGGTCCGGTTTTTAGAATGGACGAGATCGATCAATTACCTGACGAGTACTAAACTTTTTAATCTTAAGAAACTTTCGAATAAATGAATCAGTTATTGCCAGTACACAGACTTGGGGAATGGGTATCTCGCTAAGATGCCCATTTCAGGAGCGGTTTTAGCGGCGCTGAAATCCAGCGCTTACGAAGACTTAGGAGTGAAGGCTCTCCTGAACTCCTTAGTCGCAGTTAGCGATTAGTTCAGCAGAGCGTTGCGACGGGCACGTGCGGGATACCCATTTCACAAGTCGTACGGGTTGAATAAGTAGAAGAAAGGACCCCACAACATGGAAAATATGGTAAACGTATATTTCTTCGGTAAAAAATACACCGTACCAGCTGACCTGACCATTATGACGGCCATGGAATACGCCGGATACACTTTAAAACGCGGCTGCGGCTGCCGTCACGGCTTCTGCGGCGCCTGCGCCACAATCTACAGAATCAAAGGCGACAACGAACTGAAAACCTGTCTTGCCTGTCAGACACAGGTACAGGAAGGCATGTATGTAGCAAGCATCCCGTTCTTCCCTACAGACAAGAGACTCTACAACATCGAAGACCTTCAGCCAAACCAGCAGGTCATGATGGAGCTCTACCCGGAAATTTACAGCTGCATCGGCTGTAACGCGTGTACAAAAGCATGTACCCAGGGCTTAAATGTAATGCAGTACATCGCATATGCGCAGAGAGGTGAGCTTGAGAAATGCGCAGAAGAATCCTTTGACTGCGTAAGCTGCGGATGCTGTTCCGTAAGATGTCCGGCAGGTATCTCCCATCCGATGGTAGGTCTTCTTGCAAGACGTCTTACAGGAAAATACATTGCTCCTAAGAGTGAGCATCTTGAAAAACGTGTAGAAGAGATCCATGAAGGCAAATACGATGATCTGATCGAGCAGATCATGCAGAAACCGATCACAGACATGGAAGAACTTTATAACAACAGAGAAATTGAGAAATAAGGAGGGCATAAAAACATGTACGCACCATATCCAGAAAATATGATGGAATCCATCAAAAAGGTAGAGGCTACAAGAGCACAGCGTATGGCAACAGAGCCAAGACGTCTGAGCGCTGATGAGAAAGATGCTCTTCTTAAGAAATTCCATCCAGACTATAACCCGGATGCATTTGCAGAAATCAAAGTAGGACCAAACAAAGGACAGAAGGCACCACTGGAGCTGGCAGAAATGCTTCACTCCGAAAGCCGTCTTCTGAATGAAAAAATTGACCTTAACAAAATCGATTATGATGTAGATGTACTTGTAATCGGCGGCGGCGGTGCAGGCTCCTCCTGTGCCATCGAAGCACACAATGCAGGTGCCAACGTTATGATCGTGACCAAGCTTCGTATCGGTGATGCCAACACCATGATGGCAGAAGGCGGAATCCAGGCAGCTGACAAAGAAAACGATTCTCCTGTACAGCATTATCTGGACTGCTTCGGCGGCGGACATTTTGCTGCAAAACCAGAGCTGGTAAAGAGACTTGTAATGGAAGCTCCGGATGCAATTAAATGGCTGAATGATCTTGGCGTTGAGTTCGACAAAGAAGACGATGGAACCATGATCACCACACACGGCGGCGGAACATCAAGAAAGAGAATGCACGCTGCAAAGGATTATTCCGGATCTGAAATCATGCGTACTATCCGTGACGAGGTTCTGAACCTTGGCATTCCGGTAGTAGAATTTACTTCCGCTGTAGAACTTCTGAAAGATGAAAAAGGACAGACTGCAGGTGCTGTTCTTCTTAATATGGAAACCGGCGATTACTCCGTTGCAAGAGCAAAAACAGTTGTCATTGCAACCGGCGGAGCAGGAAGAATGCACTATCAGGGATTCCCTACCTCTAACCACTACGGTGCAACCGCAGATGGTCTTATACTTGGTTACAGAGCAGGTGCTTCCCTTCTTTATCAGGATTCCATCCAGTACCATCCAACTGGTGCCATTTATCCGTCACAGATCCTTGGCGCACTGGTAACAGAGAAAGTTCGTTCCGTTGGCGCGCAGCTTGTAAATGCAAACGGAGAAGCCTATATTCACCCTCTGGAAACCCGTGACGTCAATGCTTCCGGTGTTATCCGTGAGTGTGAGGAAGGCCGTGGCGTAGAGGTTCCTGGCGGACTGAAAGGTGTATGGCTGGATACTCCGATGATTGAGATCCTTGGAGGAGAGGGAACTATTGAGAAGAGAATCCCGGCAATGTTCCGTATGTACATGAACTATGGCGTTGATATGAGAAAAGTGCCGATCGTAATCTACCCTACTCTGCACTACCAGAATGGTGGTCTGGAAATTGATGGAGATGGATTTACAAAAGAAATCCCGAACCTTCTGGTTGCAGGAGAAGCTGCAGGCGGAATCCATGGAAGAAACAGACTGATGGGCAACTCTCTTCTGGACGTAATCGTATTCGGAAGAAATGCCGGTAAAAAGGCAGCTGCAAAATGCAAAGAGGTAGAGCTTGGAGAAATGAACCTGGATCATATTTACGCATATGAGAAAGAGTTAAAAGCAGCAGGAGCAGAGACCGATAAAGTATCTCCGTTACTGCTTCCAAACTATGCCCGTCATGAGCAGAGATAATAACCAGATAGTTAAAAAGAACTTCCGGTACCGTTAAATTGCCGGTATCGGAAGCTTTTTATATAATGTGAAAGGATATGTCGCCTTTTGGCGGTATGCCATAAATGAAAGAAGGGAGCTTACCAAAATGCGTGAAGTAGAAGTAAGCAGACTTACAGACGTCATCGAAAAACTCTGTATCGAAGCAAACGAACATCTTCCGGAAGACGTAAAATGCGCTATCAAAACATGTCGCGCATGCGAAGACGGAGAGATTGCCAAGGGTATTCTTGACAATATTATCGAGAATTTTGATATTGCAGATAACGAAAATGTACCGATCTGTCAGGATACAGGAATGGCATGTGTGTTCCTGGAAATCGGACAGGATGTGCACTTTGTTGGCGGAGATCTTACTGATGCCATCAATGAAGGTGTACGCCGCGGATATACAAACGGATATCTTCGCAAATCTGTTGTAAAAGATCCTGTACGTCGTGGAAACACAGGAGACAATACACCGGCTATGATTTATACAGAAATCGTTCCTGGCGATAAAGTGAAGATCACAGTGGGCCCGAAAGGCTTCGGAAGTGAGAATATGAGTATGATCCGTATGTTCAAGCCATCTGCAGGACTTCAGGGAATCAAAGATTTCATTCTGGAAGTCGTTGAGACAGCAGGCCCGAATCCATGCCCTCCGATGGTTGTAGGGGTTGGAATCGGCGGAACCTTTGACAAATGTGCTCTTCTTGCAAAGAAGGCACTGATGCGTCCTCTGGATTCCCACAATCCTGATCCATTCTATGCAGAGCTGGAAGATGAAATGCTGGAGAAAGTAAACAAGCTTGGAATCGGACCACAGGGCTTTGGCGGAAAAACCACAGCCATCGGCCTGAACATTGAGACAATGCCTACTCACATTGCGGGAATGCCATGTGCAGTCAACATCAACTGCCACGTTACCCGCCACAAAACGGAGGTGATCTGATCATGGAAAGAAGACATATTACACTGCCTCTGACGGAAGAACTGGCAAAAACCCTTCACGCAGGAGATCAGGTTCTCCTTACCGGAACCATCTACACATCCCGTGACGCAGGTCACAAGCGTATGTGTGAGGCTCTTGCAAAAGGCGAAAAGATTCCTTTTGATCCAACAGATGCAACTATTTATTATGTAGGTCCAACTCCTGCAAAACCAGGTCAGGTCATCGGATCTGCCGGACCAACTACCAGCGGCCGTATGGATGCCTACGCACCAACCATGATGTCTGTAGGAGCCCGCGGAATGATCGGCAAAGGAGCGCGTCTGCCTGAAGTAGTAGAAGCCATGAAAAAATATCACGGTGTTTACTTCGGAGCCATCGGCGGTGCCGGCGCCCTTCTTGCCAAATGTATCAAAAAAGCGGAGCTTATCGCATACGAGGATCTGGGCGCAGAAGCTCTCCGTAAGCTTTACGTAGAAGATATGCCCCTTGTAGTCATTATTGACAGCGAAGGCAACAATCTTTATGAAGAGGGAAGAAAAGAGTATCTGGAAGCGCATAAAGAAAACTAATAATTGTGACGGAAATCCTGCAGAAAGTCTTTTTCAAATACGCTCCAGGCATATAAGATATATATACTCCACATATCAAAATAGATGTTTACAGAAAGCATTATTTATTCTATAATCTGAAGATATGTATACGAAAGACGAAAGAAGGAGCTTATTATGGACCATCATAAAAGGGTACAGACCTCAGAAGCATTCATAAACAGTGCATTCCTTGCAGTGTCAGGAGGATTTCAGGATGCCTATACCTATTTTACCCGCGATGGCGTTTTCTCCAACGCCCAGACCGGAAACGTGGTACTGATGAGTGAGCGGTTTATGAACGGCGAAGTGAAAGCAGGATTGCATTATCTCATTCCCCTGACCGCATTCTTTCTTGGAGTTCTGTTAGCGGAACGCATTCAGGAAAAATTCCGCTATGCCAGACGCCTTCACTGGCGCCAGGGAATCCTTCTGGTAGAGATCATCCTGCTGTTTCTGGTTGGCTTCATCCCAGGGAACCTGAACGTGCTTGCCACCACCCTGGTATCCTTCTCCTGCGCCCTTCAGGTGCAGACCTTCCGAAAGGTTGAAGGAAATGCCTATGCCAGCACCATGTGTATCGGAAATCTGAGAAGCGGCACTGCCGCTCTTTCCGCTTACATGCGTGAAAGAAAGCCACGCCTGCTTCGTCAGGCCTTATGCTACTTCGCCATTATTTTCCTGTTTGCCATTGGCGCAGGAATTGGCGGCAGACTTTCAATGGCTTACGGCGAAAGAGCCATCTGGGTATCCAGCATCCTGCTTCTCATCAGCTTCCTTTTAATGTTTATTGAGGAAATCGAAGAGGCAGAACACCGCTGGCAGTGAGAAATTAATAAAGCTTCAGTATCTTTACAATTACAAATTATAAAAAACATCCAGTCTCCATATAACGATGGCAGGCTGGATGTTTTTTTACAATATAATCTTTCACAAATTGTGAGGCACATCTTGCAGAAAGTCTTCCTCAAACATGCTCTGCAGTTTAAGATAAAATCCCTGTAGACTGTAAAAACAGAATAAACATCATAACCGGTGCAACAAAGCGGATCATGACGCGGTACAATTTTTTCCTACGGAACTTATCTCCGCTTCTTTCCATTTCGCTAATCACATAATCCGGCGTTACGACCCAGCCGATGAGAATCGTGGAAAGCAGTGCAATAAACGGCATCATAACACTGTTGCTGATGTAATCCATAATATCAAGAAGCTGTCCTACAGAACCGTTCGGAAGCTTCACTTCCACATAGAAAATACTGTATCCCAAAGCGATAACTGCGGAAGCTGCAAGGTAGATCACAGATAAAACAAGAACTGTTTTTTTACGGCTGGTATGAAAAATTTCCATGCAGTTTGCAGTAATAGATTCCAGTACGGAAATACAGGAAGACAAGGTTGCAAAAATAGCAGTTACGAAAAACAGGATTCCTACGAAGGTACCAGCTTTTCCCATTGCAGAAAATACCTTTGGCAGGGAAATAAACATCAGGCTTGGTCCGGCACCCATTCCCTCAGTGCCGGAAAACACATATACAGCCGGGATGATCATGGCACCTGCAAGAAAGGCAACACCTGTGTCAAAAATTTCAATCTGATTGATCGCTTTGTTTAGGTTCACTTCAGGTTTTACATAGGAGCCGTAGGTGATCATAATTCCCATGGATACACTGAGTGAAAAGAACAGCTGGCTCATGGCATCCAGCAGAATCTGCAGAAAACGCTGCACAGTCAGTCCTTCAAGGTCAGGCGTCAGGTAGT
The DNA here is from genome assembly GCF_040924225.1 of Ruminococcus sp. RTP21484sp1_RTP21277st1_D2_RTP21277_210401. NCBI lineage: Bacteria > Bacillati > Bacillota > Clostridia > Eubacteriales > Oscillospiraceae > Ruminococcus > Ruminococcus sp. RTP21484sp1_RTP21277st1_D2_RTP21277_210401. The sequence goes on from NZ_JBCOMJ010000011.1 coordinate 119,386, forward strand.
AAAGAAATCCCTGTAAGCCGGTGCGAAGCTGACCGGAAGCATCCGTATGTGAAATCGTAAGAGAATACACTGCAATCACTACGACCAGAACTAGCAGGACCGGCATCATCCATTTGGATACTTTTTCAATCCCCTTTTCCACGCCATTGTATACAATGAAAGCAGTAACACCCATGAAAAGCAGTGCGAAGATCACCGGTGAAGTGGAAGAGGTGATAAAGGCTGTAAAATAGTCATCTGCGGCAGCTGCCTGTGCCTGACCGGTTATGTATACCACTGCATATTTGGTGATCCATCCGCCGATGACCGCGTAATAGGTCATAATAAGCACTGGTACAAGGAAGGTAAGGATTCCCAGGAACTTCCATCTGGGACGCATCTGGGTATAGGCTCCGATGGCACTCTTCTGTGTACGCCGTCCGATCGCAATATCCGAGGTGAGAAGGGCAAATCCGAAGGTTAGTACCAGAATCAGGTAGATAATTAAAAATAAGCCGCCTCCGTCCTTTGCGGCAAGGTATGGGAATCTCCACAAATTTCCCACTCCTACAGCACTTCCGGCTGCAGCCAGGACAAAACCAAGCTGTCCTGAAAAATGGTTTGATTTCTTTTCCATTACATTTGTTTCCCCCTTAATGTTGTAAGAATAGGATAACATATGACAAGATAATAGTAAAACAAATACTTAAATTTTTAGCAAGCAGAAAGGAGTATAAGTTATTGTCCACTTCGTTCACAGCAACACGCTCCGCGATGGCATTGAACATGGCGATACAGATAAGACCATCGAGAGCTTCACGAAAATTCATTCGTTAAGCGATAGCCCCTTCAATTAAGTTGACAAAATTTAACAAAGTATATCGAGAATATTTCTCTGTATTTACTACAGTGAAAATGGGGCTTACAAATGGAAAAATGAATTAAAGTACATAATATAGGACTTATATATAGGGAAATCCATTTTTTACCAGATAAATTGTACTTTATTAAAAGCATTCCCCAAACCGATTGACTAAGAAATAACAATCTCGTATACTACAATCGTTAAACTAATAACAATTCTTCAATATACGCGGAGAACTATAAAATAAAGAAAGAGGTACAAGAATGAAAGATTTTGCACAGTGGGAAGGCTTCGAAGGAAATCGTTGGAAAGAACAGATTAACGTTCGTGATTTTATCCGTCACAATTATACCCCTTATGACGGAGACGATTCTTTCCTGGAAGGCCCGACCGAGGCTACTGACAAACTGTGGGGAAAGCTGCAGGAGCTGCAGAAAGCAGAGCGTGCCAACAATGGTGTGCTTGACATGGAGACAAAGGTTGTCACAGGCCTGACCGCATACGGACCAGGATATATTGCTGAAGACCTAAAGAATCTTGAGAAGGTTGTAGGACTTCAGACAGACAAGCCTCTGAAACGTGCATTTATGCCATACGGCGGAATCAAAATGGCTGAGCAGGCATGCGAAATGTACGGCTACAAGGTAGATCCTCAGATCCACGATATGTTTACAAAATATGAGTTCAAAACACATAACCAGGGCGTTTTTGACATTTATACACCAGAAATGAAAAGAGCACGTCACAGCCACATCCTTACCGGACTTCCGGATACTTATGGACGTGGACGTATAGTTGGCGATTACAGACGTGTGGCTCTGTACGGTATTGACGCTCTGATCGCAGGCAAGGAGAAAGACTTTGCAGACAGCGACCGCCAGGGTATGAGACGTTATGATTTCCAGCTTCGTGAGGAAATCGCAGATCAGATCCGCGCTCTTAAAGGAATGAAAGAGATGGCAAAGGTCTATGGTTATGATATTTCAGAGCCTGCAAAGAATGCTCATGAGGCATTCCAGTGGCTGTACTTTGGATATCTTGCAGCAATTAAGACCCAGAATGGTGCTGCAATGAGTGTTGGACGTATCTCCACATTCCTTGATATCTATATTGAAAGAGACCTTAAGAATGGCGTGATCACTGAGAAAGAGGCACAGGAGCTTGTTGACCACATGGTAATGAAATTCCGTATGGTTAAATTTGCAAGAATTGAGTCCTACAACCAGCTGTTCTCCGGTGACCCGGTATGGGCAACTCTTGAGGTTGCAGGTATTGGTGTTGACGGACGCCACATGGTTACCAAGAATGACTATCGTTTCCTTCATACTCTTGAGGATATGGGACCGGCTCCGGAGCCAAACCTTACTGTTCTTTATTCTTCCAAGCTGCCGGAAAACTTCAAGAAATATGCTGCTAATATTTCTGTTACAACAAGTTCTATCCAGTATGAGAACGATGATGTTATGCGTCCGGTATGGGGCGATGATTATTCCATCTGCTGCTGTGTATCTGCTACTGAGACTGGTAAGGAAATGCAGTTCTTTGGAGCTCGTGCAAACCTTGCGAAATGCCTCCTTTATGCGATCAACGGTGGTGTGGATGAGAAGTTAAAGACTCAGGTAGGACCGGAGTACAAGCCGATCACTTCCGAGTATCTTGATTATGATGAGGTTATGCAGAAATATGACCAGATGATGGACTGGCTGGCTCATCTGTATGTAGGAACTCTGAACATGATCCACTATATGCATGATAAATATTACTATGAGGCAGCTGAGATGGCGCTTATCGATACCAAGGTTGAGCGTTCTTTTGCAACAGGTATTGCTGGATTTTCACATGTAGTAGATTCTCTGTCTGCTATTAAGTATGCGAAGGTAAAAGCTATCCGTGATGAGGATGGAATTACCACTGATTTCCAGGTTGAGGGTGATTTCCCACGCTATGGTAATGATGATGACAGAGCAGATGAGATTGCAAGAAATCTGCTTTCCACCTTCATGGATAAACTGAAACACATCCATACCTACCGTGATTCCAAGCCAACCACTTCTATTCTTACCATTACTTCTAACGTTGTTTATGGTAAAGCTACCGGAGCTCTTCCGGATGGAAGAAAGGCTGGAGAGCCTCTGGCACCTGGAGCAAACCCATCTTACGGAGCAGAGCAGAACGGACTTCTTGCTTCCCTGAACTCTGTTGCAAAGCTTGACTATGAGGATGCACTGGATGGAATTTCCAATACACAGACCATTAATCCGGAAGCTCTTGGACATAGTGATGAAGAGCGTACAGATAATCTGGTACATGTACTGGACGGATATTTCAACCAGGGTGCACATCACCTGAACGTAAATGTATTTGGCAAAGAGAAACTGATCGATGCTATGGAGCATCCGGAAAAAGAGGAGTATGCAAACTTCACTATCCGTGTTTCCGGTTATGCAGTTAAGTTTATCGATCTGACAAGAGAGCAGCAGTTGGATGTTATTGCCAGAACCTGCCACGACAGAATGTAAGTCTGATATTTTAAAATAGTATCGGCGAAACAAAAGGGCATGCAATACAATATATGTTAGAGGTTGCATGTCCTTTTTATAAATATGAATGCAAAGGAATTAGAAATGTTAAAAGGCTATGTTCATTCTCTGGAGAGCTTCGGGTCTGTGGACGGACCTGGAGTGAGATATGTGATTTTTCTTTCTGGCTGTGCTATGCGTTGCCAGTTCTGCCATAATCCGGATACCTGGAATATGACAGATGGAAAAGAGTACACTACGGATCAGCTTTTGAAGACAGCACTTCGGTTTAAGTCTTACTGGGGAGATAAGGGTGGTATCACGGTGAGCGGCGGGGAACCACTTTTGCAGATGGATTTTCTCACAGAGCTTTTCCGTAAGGCAAAGGAAGCGGGAGTCCATACTACTTTGGATACCAGCGGAAATCCTTATACGACTAAGGTGCCGTGGCATTCTAAGTGGCTGGAGCTGATGAAGTATACAGATCTTCTGCTTCTGGATATCAAGCAGATCAATGAGCAGGAGCATGTGAAGCTTACCGGGCAGACCAATACGAATATTCTTGCCATGGCCCGTGAGCTTTCGGATATGGGTAAGCCTGTTTGGATCCGGCATGTGTTAGTACCGGGGGGCAGTGACAAGGATGAGTATCTGCACCAGCTGGCGGATTTTATCCATACACTGAAAAACGTTGAGCGCGTGGAAGTTCTTCCGTATCATACTCTTGGCATTTTTAAATGGGAAAAGCTGGGGATTCCTTATCCGCTGGAGGGCGTGAAACCTCCAACGCAGGAGAGGATTGATAATGCCAGACGGATTCTTGGGGCGATTTAAGAGCGTGAGAGAAAGTAAATAAAACTCCTTAAGGGGAGGCCGTTGCGGACTGGAAATGAGTTCGCAATGGTCTCTTTTAAGTTGCTATTTAATGTGTTGGGAGGGTGAAAAGTTTTTCAGGAGGGACGCATTTGGACAATGTGTATTACTCACTCGCCGGCGCAACGCTCCGATGAACTAATCGCTAACTGCGACTAATGCGTTCGGGAGAGCCCTCACGCATAAGTCTCCGTAAGCGCTGGATTTCGCTTACGCTAAGAGCGCGCCTGAAATGGCTCGCTGGAGTAATACACATTGCCCAAATGCTGTGTGTCGGCTGGAACTTTTCAACACACTAAATAGCAATAATGTTTAGTGATCAGCAGACTGAAATGCGGAAATTTCCTGTAAAAATCGTTGTCCGTATTTCTTAAGTTTGTTCTGTCCTACACCGGATACATTGAGCATTTCATCCTCATTCTGAGGAAGTTTACTGCACATATCGATAAGGGTTCTGTCGGTGAAGACGATGTAGGGAGGGACAGATTCTTCCTTGGCAATCTGGAGCCGGAGCTGACGTAAGGCTTCAAAAAGGGCAGAATTGCGGCTGGAGTTTGTGGCGGTGGAATCAGTGGATGAGCTTTCGGTGGAAGCGGAAAAACTGTCCTTTTTGAATGGAGTTTTGTGTTTCTTTGTGGTTGATATTTTCTCTTTTTCTTTGAATTTCTTTATTATAATCTTTGTATTTTTATTTTGTAAATCTGCAATATTTCCTGCTTTTAAAACACTGTATTCTCCTTCTGTTTGGATAATATAACCCATACGGATCATCTGGCTTATAAGGAGCCGGAGATCGGCTTCGGTGCGGTTTTCTAACTGACCATAGCAGTTGTAGGAGGTGGCGCCAATGTCCTTTAGACGGGCTTTTTTAGAGCCCAGGAGGGTGCTGATTACCAGAGACTGGCCATAGCGGCCGCGCATTTCAGTGATGCAGCCGACTACCCATTTGGCATCCAGGGTCATATCCAGTTCTTCAAATTCCTGGTGGCAGTTGCCACAATTATCACAAGGCTGATGTGTGGCTTCTCCGAAGTATTCCAGGATGTAATTGCGCAGGCAGGAGGTGGTCATGCAGTAGCCTTCCATAAGCTGGAGGCGGCGGGAATCCTGGCGCTTTACCTGGTCGATTTCCTGGAAATCCATGCCCTCGAAGTCTTTGCTTCCAAGAAGCAGTTTGCTGATCATCACATCCTGGGCGGAGAAGAGAAGAATGCATTTAGCTGGTTCGCCGTCTCTTCCGGCACGTCCGGCTTCCTGGTAGTAGTTTTCCATGCTCTGAGGCATGTTGTAATGGATGACGAAGCGCACGTTGGACTTGTCAATTCCCATACCAAAGGCATTTGTGGCGATGACTACCTGAGCACGGTCGTAGATGAAATCATCCTGGCTTTTCTTGCGGATATCGTTGCTCATTCCAGCGTGGTAACGGGTTACAGAGACGCCTTGTTTCAATAATTTCTCATACAAAGTATCCACGTTTTTTCTGGTTGCACAATAGATGATTCCGCTTTCGTTCGGATGGGTTTCTATGTAATTTTGGATAAATATATCCTTCTGCTTTCCAGTGAGATGTTCCACTTGATAATAGAGATTTTCTCTGTCAAAACCAGTGACAACAACGTTGGGATTCTTCAGTTTCAGGATCCTTGCTATGTCATTTTTTACCACTTCTGTTGCGGTGGCAGTGAAGGCACTGATGATCGGATTGCCAGGCAGCTGTTCCACAAAATCTATGATTTTTAAGTAACTTGGACGGAAATCCTGTCCCCATTGGGAGATACAGTGGGCTTCGTCTACAGTTACCATGGAGATAGGAGTATGGAGCGCGAAGCTTAGAAATGAAGCTGTTTCCAGTCGTTCTGGTGCTACGTAAATAATCTTATAGACACCTCGCGCAGCGAAAGAAAGAGCCTTATTGATTTGTCCCTCAGTCAGCGAAGAGTTGATATAAGCAGCATGGATCCCCGCTTCATTCAGTGACTTCACCTGGTCCTGCATAAGAGAAATCAGCGGTGAAACCACCAGCGTAATTCAACATCATAAACTTAAGATTAGATATTACACATTTATATTATCCTGCTAAAAACTCATTTCAAAAGGGCAGATTAA
>NZ_JBCOMJ010000012.1:0-120776 GCF_040924225.1 Ruminococcus sp. RTP21484sp1_RTP21277st1_D2_RTP21277_210401
CCGTATGATGGGAAACTATCACGTACGGTTCTTAGGGGAGGGAAGGACAGTAATGCTCTTCTCTTACCCGACTATGCTAGTGTGGAAATGCTTTATCATCCAGAATATGTTGGTAAGCCATTAGCTGTAGGAGGAGATTCTGAAGCGAGGCATGGAATTGTATTGACGGCGAATTATATTGCGAAGAGAAGCGGCGTTAAGACTGGCATGGCATTGTGGCAGGCAAAGCAGGTTTGCCCGGATTTGATATTTGTGCCTCCGAGGATGGATTTATATTTGAAATTTTCCTCAATGTTGCGAGAAATATATTCGGAATATACGAATCAAGTTGAACCGTATGGATGTGATGAAGCTTGGCTTGATGTAACTGATAGTTTTTCACTGAAAGGTGACGGAAGAAAAATTGCAGAAGAAATTAACAGAAGGGTAAAGAAAGAACTGGGTATTACGGTAAGCATTGGAATTTCCTGGAATAAAATTTTTGCAAAACTTGGAAGCGATTATAAAAAGCCTGATGGAATTACAGAATTTAATCGGACGAATTATCGTGAACTAATCTGGAAACTTCCGGTATCAGATCTTCTATATGTAGGAAGATCAACGAATAGAACTTTACAGAAATATGGTATTCGCACAATCGGAGAACTGGCAAGAACAGATCCAGATTTTCTGGAACTGCAGCTTGGGAAAATGGGACTTGTCATTTATTCATTTGCGAATGGCTGGGATGATTCGCCAGTTTCAGTAGAAGGATATCAGGCACCGCTAAAGTCTATTGGCAACAGTACAACGACACCCAGGGATCTGGAAAATGATCAGGATGTACAGATTATTCTGATGGCATTAGCAGAAAGTGTCGCAGCCAGACTACGGAAACATGGTTTTAAATGTAATGTAGTGTCAATTTCGATTCGTGATAATGGGTTATTTCATTTCACCAGGCAGAGAAAGTTGCAGGAGCCGACAGACATTACAGATGAGATAATGAGTGCAGCATACCGGCTTTTTAGAGAGAACTATCATTGGCCTCGTCCAATCAGAAGTCTTGGAATCCGTGCAGATGATCTGGTTATGGGGCAGGTTCCGGTGCAGTTAGATTTATTTATGAATGAGCAGCGCCGGGAAAAACAGGAGAAGTTAGACAGGGCAGTAGATGATATCAGGCGACGGTTTGGATATCACAGTGTCCAGAGAGCATTTATGTATCAGGATAAAATATTATCCAGCCTGGATGCACAGGGATCCCACACCGTTCATCCAGTTGGATATTTCAATGGGAGGTAAGTGCTTTGAATGATAACAAAGTTTATGTAGAAGTCATTGTAAAATTCAGCACAGAAGGCGCAATGATGCCAATAGAATTTATTTGGGAAGATGGAACTAAATATTTAATTGATAAAGTAAAATCGAAAGAACGTTGTGCCAGCCGGAAAGCGGGTGGTACAGGAATTATGTATACTGTAATGGTAGATGGTAAGGAATGCCATTTATATTATGAATTTGATAAGTGGTTTATGGAGCGCAAGAGTGCGTAAAGATTTAAGAAAGAAAATAGGATCTGCAAAAGAGCTGACCTTTCCCTTTTGCTCTTTTCAGATTGACATATAAGGGCATTACATCTATGTCCATGAAACAATATACCCACTATATTGTCCATGCAGATGTGGCTCTGCTCAAGAATAATTCTTATTGAGCTTCCGTCAAAATCACAGGGATGGGAGTGTAGAACGTCAGAGAAAGACGATTCAATACGAAAAAAGGAGATTTTGATAATGACAGAGAGAGATTATGCGATTAGATCGTTTAAGGAAATTACGCTAAATGCAGCACGACATACAGAAGAGAGAATGGATCTGTACTATGAAAAGATGAAAGCACTGATGAACAATTATCAGGATTTGATTTTGGAAAATCAGATGGTTCTGGATGAATTAGAGCAGGAGTGTCAGGAAAAGATCAATGAGAATATGGCCTATGCCCTTCAGTATATGGATGCCTATGATTACCGCATGAATTTAGGAAAACTGAAAAAAGAAGTAAACAATATCATTCTAATCTATGGACTTTGTGATATGGTCAACCGGGCAATGACACTGGTAAAATATTTTACACCGAATTTTGGAACAGAATATTATGATGTGCTTTATGGCTGCTTCTGCAGGCACAGAAAAATGACAGATATGGAAATTATGCTTGAACTGGGGATGAGCCGGGCAAGTTTTTATCGAAAGAAAAAAGCAGCTCTCCGGTATATGGGATATTATTTTTTTGAAATCGTAGTGCCACAGTCTGCAAACAAACGATATAAGCCATCTTTTCCAGAAACGGAAGAGTAGATTTGAAAGAGCCTGATGGAATCTCCCCTTTCCATCAGGCTTATATATAATGGAATACTCCCCTATTTCTCTTATTATTCCGCAGATTCTTCAGCTGCAGTTTCTTTCTTTTTTCTGGATTTGCCAGAAATCATTTTATGACCTGAGTAAATGGCCATAGCCATACAAATCAGTGAACTGAATGCAAAATATTTATGAGCTGATTTCATATCCTTGTAGCCGGTGTAGCAAGTTCCGATCATGGAAACCAGTGCACCGATAGACCAGTATTTATGTGATTTCATTTGAACCTCCTGAGCTTTTTTTATATCATACATCTTTTTTAGAAATATGCAAACTGGAAGTTATTAATCTTCTGAATCCAATCCAAGTTCTTTCAGCTCTTTTTCGTTTTGGATATCTTCAACAGTTTTCTTTCCAGTGATAGCACTGTAGGCTTCTTTGATGCCATTTTTCACTGCCCATTTGATAACGAAATACAGCGCAATCAAAATAACAATTGCGGTTCCTCCACTTATACCTAATTCATTCCACATAATTCAATCCTCCAAATTCCGATTGATCTTTGCCTTATGTTATCATAATTCGGTTTAAATTGCTATAAATAGCTTTATTCCAATAATAGAAAACCCCAGAAATAATTAAGATTCCGGGGCCTTATGTTTGAACATATTTACTTTTTAATTTATTTAACAAATAAAATTTTGATTAACCTTTGGTTAATATGAATCAATCATCTGCATTAGCTTCTTATAAAATTCATTTCTATCGTTGTAAATTTTTTCCAATTCTTTTTCTGTAAACAGTGCATAGGCGCTATCAGGAACAGCTGTTAATCCATCACAGGTAAATGGTATACGCCGCCCACCTCTGAAAATGGCTGCTTCCCAGTACTTTTTTCTAAAATATTTAATTATTCCCATGTAGTACCATCTCTTTCCCATATTTGTTATTGACGTTCTGGCAAATAAAATACTTCTGTTCTTACTATATTATCATCAAAATCTGTTTCTACATAATAATCTCGGATAAAATATGCTCTCCAGTAATCTTGTAGTGAGTAAATCTCCAATGTTTTGAAATCAACAATGCACAATGGAATGGCTTCTTTATTTTCTCCGTTTGCTTTTCTGTATTCTAACGAGGCAGCTACTTTATTTAGGCAGTTCTGACATAAATGCTTTTCCAGTGTGTTGGTATTAACTTTATAATTTTCAGGCAACGTCACATCTATGCTTGCCATGCCACGGCTTGGCGTTCCACCAGCAGAATAAGACACTGCACCAGTATTTCCAGAGAGGAATGAAGTTGAAGTAGCACTTTCTATCTCATTTCCATTTTCATCGTAATTTTTCAGTGGAAAATCAATCACATACCAGTCATTCAGCGAGATCAATCCAATAGAGTCAAAGTTTCTAAAGTAGCTCATCAGGCTTTCTTCCGTATTTCCGCATAGATAACATTCAGATGTGTTTTCCAGGGATGAGCGCAGAGCGTCAAAAGTTACATCAATGTCAGAATGGCGTTTAGCAGATACTGGTTGGGAAGATGCCTGCTCATGGGCAGATGCATAATATGCGATGATTATGGAGATAACAATTATGACTGCCAGTATGGAAAGCCAGAAATAATCTATAATTCTTTGATTGCAAGGTATTTTGTTGTATTGCGTGTCTTGGTCAGGTTCACCTCCTCTCTATTTCGTCGAGTTTTTTAAGAAATCAATCTCCATTTGTTGCTGCTGTGTTTGAGCTTTTAGTAGTCGGTTTTCAGCTTTCAACTTCTCAATATCTGATAATTGAGAAATCGCTTTGTTCTTACCTCGTCGATCATATAATCCTTCGATTCCTTTATCTTTGTATTTTCTAACCCATGCATATGTACAGATGGAAGATCCATAATTTTTTCCAGAAGAAGCAAAGCATCTTTTTCGGTACTGTCTCTGAGCGCTGCGATTACCGGAGCATATGTGCCATAGCTGTGACAGGCATCACAGATAAAGTGACTATTTTCACAGACCGCATTGGTTAATTGTTCTTTATGGCAGATACTACACGTCTGAATAGAGCTTTCAGCACGATACGTAATAGGAGCACCACAAATCAGACATCCGGAAAAATGTTCCGCTTCACCACAACAACAGGAATTATTCGTATGATCCATTTGATTCACCTCCGGAGAATTTATTTTAATAGTGTTAACGATGTAAAAAGTATAACATAAAATGAAAAAGTAATGATAAAGTATCTTGACAATCATGTTACTTTGGGTATATGATTTGATCCAATAAAGGGGAGTAACCTGCGTTTAACAAATTGCGTTTGTGATGTCGTCAGTACGGTGGAAGCATCCGGTATCATAAGGAAATGGTGAGACTTTTATTGCATTTTTTATTATGCAATGAAGGTCTTTTTTTATATTTTTTTCAAAGAGGTCTTTCATTGCATAAGAAATTCAGGTAGTAAATACTTAGAAACGAGGAGGCGGAAGTGATGAAGGAAATTTATCAGCAGACGGTAGAAGAGGTTCTTGAAAGGGTGAATGGCAAGAAATCTGGGCTTACGAGTGAACAGGTGAAAAGATCCAGAGAAAAGTGTGGGTGGAATGAACTTACAGAAGGAAAGAAGAAAGGTATCCTGCAGATTTTCTTTGAACAGTATAAGGATTTTCTTGTACTGATTCTAATTGCATCAGCAATCATATCTGGTATGCTTGGAGATGTGGAAAGTGCGGCAGTTATCGTGACGGTTATTACGATCAATGCAATCTTGGGAACAATACAGACGGTAAAAGCAGAACAATCTCTGCAGAGTTTAAAGAATCTTTCTGGCCCGGAGGCAAAAGTATTGCGTGATGGTACAGTCGTTCAAATTCCGGCAAGAGAACTGGTTGTTGGAGATGTGATACTGCTTGAAGCAGGAGATATGATTCCGGCTGATGGAAGACTGATTGAAAATGCAAGTCTTAAGATTGATGAGAGTGCTCTTACAGGAGAAAGTCTTGCAGTTGAGAAAAACATGGATACAATATTGACGGAAGCGCCACTTGGTGATCGGACAAATATGTTATTTTCCGGTAGTTTTGTAACGTATGGGCGTGGGAAAGCTGTTGTAACGGATATAGGAATGCAGACAGAAGTCGGAAAGATTGCAGGACTTTTGAAGTCAACTTCGGAAAAACAGACACCACTTCAGGTGAGTTTGGAAGTCTTTGGAAAGAAGCTTTCTATTATGATTCTGGTATTTTGCGGACTCTTATTTGCAATAAATGTGTTCCGCGGTGAAAAGATCAGCAGTGCATTTATGTTTGCAGTAGCACTTGCAGTAGCAGCAATTCCTGAAGCGCTAAGTTCTATCGTGACAATTGTACTTTCTTTCGGAACACAGAAGATGGCAAAAGAGCATGCAATCATTCGTAAACTACAGGCGGTAGAAGGACTTGGAAGTGTTTCTATTATTTGTTCGGATAAGACAGGAACGCTCACACAGAATAAAATGACGGTTGAAGATTATTATATAGATGGAAAAAGAATTTCAGCAGAGGCAATTGATATATCAGATCAGGCACAAAAATGTCTTTTAAATTACAGTATTTTATGTAATGATTCGACAAATGAAAATGGAGTAGAAATTGGAGATCCAACAGAAACAGCATTGATTAATCTTGGAAGTCGATATGGGATAGAGGCGGCAAGCGTAAGAAAGCTTTATCCAAGAAATGGAGAACTGCCATTTGACAGTGATCGAAAGATGATGTCAACACTTCACCTGATAAATGGTAAAAATCAAATGATTGTAAAAGGTGCAGTCGACAAGCTCCTGGAACGTACAGAGCAAATCTGGACGAAAGAGGGAATTCGAAAAATTACTGAGGAAGATAAAGAAAAAATACAACGTCAAAATCAGGAATTTTCGATGGAAGGTTTAAGAGTACTGGCTTTTACCTATCGTGAAATTCCTGAGAATCACACATTAACGACACAAGATGAGGATCACTTAGTATTTCTTGGCTTGATTGCGATGATGGATCCTCCGAGAGAAGAATCAAAAGCTGCGGTAGCGGAATGTATAAAAGCGGGAATTCGACCGGTTATGATCACCGGAGATCATAAAATTACAGCAGCAGCAATTGCAAAGAGAGTTGGAATATTACATGATTTATCGGAAGCCTGTGAAGGGGCAGATATAGAAAATATGAGTGACGAGGAACTCAAAGAATTTGTCCCAAATATTTCTGTGTATGCAAGAGTGTCACCGGAACATAAAATCCGCATTGTTCGGGCATGGCAGGAAAGAGGAATGATTGTGGCAATGACAGGAGACGGTGTCAATGATGCACCGGCATTAAAGCAGGCAGATATTGGTGTTGCAATGGGAATGACCGGAACGGAAGTTGCGAAAGATGCAGCAGCGATGGTACTTACAGATGATAACTTTGCAACAATCGTAAAAGCAGTGGAAAATGGACGAAACTTATATCAGAATATCAAGTATGCGATACAGTTTCTTTTGTCAGGAAATTTCGGAGCAATTTTAACCGTTCTTTGTTCATCGGTTGCAGGACTTCCGGTGCCATTTGCACCAGTACATTTACTCTTCATTAATCTTTTGACGGATAGTCTTCCGGCAATTGCGTTAGGCTTAGAGCCGGATAGAAGTGAAGTGATGAGTGAAAAACCGAGATTGGCAGATGAGTCGATATTGACAAAAGATTTTCTTAGCAAAATCGGTCTGGAAGGTTTGGTAATTGGAGCAATGACAATGATCAGTTTTTTGACAGGATACAACCAGAATGGTACATTGCTTGGAAGCACGTATGCTTTTGGAACTCTTTGTCTGGCACGTTTGTTTCATGGATATAATTGCAAATCAGATCATCCGGTCATTTTTACAAAAGGTCTCTTTCATAACAAGTGGCTTCAGGGAGCATTTGTGTTAGGTGCAGTACTCATTACAACAGTACTGACGGTTCCTGGTTTCCATAACTTATTCAAAGTGGAAACGTTGAATCTGATGCAGCTTGGATGTGTATATTTATATGCTTTTGCAAGCCTTCTGATTATTCAATTACTTAAGTGTATACGTATGAAACTAAGAAAAAGAGGGGAAAGATAGTGGATTTAAGTAGATGTTCTATGAAAAAAATTCGAGAACTGATTGTGTTTACGGCATTTCTTGTAGTTGCTTTGTGGAAATTCGATGTGGTGATTGAAGTGCTGAAGTCAATATGGAAAATTGTGTTTCCTTTTGCGCTTGGTGGTGCAATTGCCTTTGTGATTAATGTACCAATGAGTTTCCTAGAAAAGAAAATACTCGGAAAGATAAAAGAAAATAATAAAATAGGAAAAAAAGCTGCGAGACCGATAAGCCTGCTTCTTACAATTATATTGGTAGCAGGTGTCATTATATTGGTAATGTTTGGTGTGATTCCACAGCTTACACAGACCATGGGAAATCTGATGACGAGTATTTCAGATTTTATTCCACAGATGCAAAACTGGATTCGGGAATTTTCACATGATAATCAGGATATTATGAAATTGGTAGATCAGCTGCAGTTTCAGCCTGATCAGGCAATTAAATGGGGAATAAGTCTTCTTGGAAACGGAGCCGGAAATATGATGAATATGACGATGTCAGCAGTAGGTTCCATTGCCAGTGGATTAGCGACCTTTTTTATTTCGTTTTCCTTTGCATGCTATATTCTTTTTCAGAAGGAAAAATTACATTTACAGGTAAGAAAAGTGATGTTCGCTTTTATTCCAAAACAAAAAGCAGATGCAATTCTTAACATATGTTCGCTGACATATCGGACATTTGCAAATTTTCTTGCAGGGCAGTGTCTGGAAGCAGTAATTCTCGGAATGATGTTTGTTATCACGCTAAGTATTTTAAAAATGCCATATGCACTTTTAATTGGAATTTTGATCGCGTTTACCGCATTGGTTCCTATCTTTGGAGCCTTTATTGGCTGTGCCGTGGGAAGTTTTCTGATCTTTATGGTAAATCCAAAACAGGCAGTTTTATTTATTATAGTTTTTCTGCTTTTGCAGCAGATAGAAGGTAATCTGATCTATCCACATGTGGTTGGCGGATCAGTAGGACTTCCATCAATTTGGGTACTGGCGGCAGTTGCAATCGGCGGAAATCTTATGGGAATTATAGGTATGCTGATTTTCATTCCACTTGTATCGGTATTTTATACTATATTCCGGGAGTTCGTATATCTGCGCCTAAAAAAACAACATATAAAACGAGTAACGAGAACGGATGTGGAAGAGTATGCGGAGGAGGAAATTGCGTCATCCTTTATTGTGCCGAATGAAAAATAATTATATGATACAAATATAATAGAAATTTTACTTCTATTGCAGAGGTACTGGACAGTATTGCAGATGCGACAGCAGAGAAGTTGAATATCGAATTTCTGCCACTGCTTGATACGACAGATGAACGCAAACAGCGGGAATATCTGTTTAATTAATTTTATCAGATCTCTTTGAACTATAAAGAAATGTGGGCAATCCGAGGGCTCAATATGGATCTTTTCACGAAACGTCTCGGAGAAAAGATTCATGAAAGACGTAAAGCGGCAGAATCCACAGATTCAAATATGTCTGAGAAATATGGCTGGGTTGTAAAGCTTTGTGTATTGGAAGGAGTATCCAGACGCTGGATTATGGATGAAATGAAGGAAACACCAGAAGAGATGATCAACTATGTAATGCCGATTATTAAGACGTTATAAAAATAGATTACGAAGGAAGAAGATATTATGAAGAAAACAGGAATCATGACAGACAGCCACAGTGGAATTTTGAGTGAAGAAGCGCAGAGACTCGGAATTAAGGTACTACCGATGCCTTTTTATATCGGAGAGAAAGTGTATCGTGAAGGAGTAGATCTTTCCAGAGATGAATTTTATGATATGCTTCGAAAGGGCGTAGATGTATCTACATCTCAGCCGTCACCAATAGAAGTTATGGATATGTGGAAAGAGATGCTGAAAGAATA
The DNA here is from genome assembly GCF_040924225.1 of Ruminococcus sp. RTP21484sp1_RTP21277st1_D2_RTP21277_210401. Taxonomy (NCBI): domain Bacteria; kingdom Bacillati; phylum Bacillota; class Clostridia; order Eubacteriales; family Oscillospiraceae; genus Ruminococcus; species Ruminococcus sp. RTP21484sp1_RTP21277st1_D2_RTP21277_210401. Next base: position 9,350 of record NZ_JBCOMJ010000012.1, read on the forward strand.
TGAGGAGATTGTTTATATTCCTCTTAGCAGTGCTTTAAGCGGGTCCTGTATGACAGCAGAAGCCATGGCAAATGAAGATGAATTTGCCGGTAAGGTGTTTGTCGTAGATAACGGTCGTGTGGCAACCCCGATGCATCGTTCTGTTCTTGATGCAGTAGAAATGGCAGAAGAAGGATACAGTGTAGTCGAAATCAAGAAAATTCTTGAAGAAACCAGAGAAAAAATGACAATTTATATCGGGCTCAGCACACTGAAATATCTCAAAAAAGGAGGAAGAGTCAGCTCTGTGACAGCTTTGGCAGCAGATGTCCTGAATATCAAACCTGTTATGCATTTCAGCACAGGAAAGCTTGATATCTACCAGAAATGCCGTGGTATGAAGAAATCACGTAAAGTTATGATCGATGCAATGAAGCATGAGCTGGAAACGAATTTCCGAGAAGAATATGCTGCTGGTAAAGTGTACCTGATGGCGGCGTCCAGCAGTACCGATGAAGTGACAGAAGAATGGGTAAACCAGATTAAAGAAAGTTTCCCGGGAATGGAAGTCATGTGTGATAAACTTTCCTTCGGTTTGTCCTGTCATATCGGTCCGGATGGACTGGGAATCGGATGCACCTGTAAGCCAGTGTAAAAAACTGCTCCGGAGAAGATAAAATAAAAGATTAGGGTGTCAAAAGGTTTATAGCCTTTGATATAAATTTGTACCTTGAAAACTTAACACGATATGTAAAAACATTGGATTCTTTGGTAAAATGTAGGTAGCATTTTATGAGGTAATCTATATGTCTTTTGTTAAAAATGATAATCAACAGCTTACTGTTTTAGACAGTACTTTTAATCTTACAGAACGCGAAAAACGAATGTTAGAAAAATCATGGGCAAAAATTTTTGCAGACAAAGTTTTTCCTGCTATTGATGAAAATATTTTTTCTGTTCTTTACAGTAAAAAAGCATCCAGACCTAATACTCCGGTCAATGTGATTGTTGGGGCACTGATTCTTAAAGAAGCTCTTAATGTTACTGACGATGAGATCGTTGAAGCTATGGCATTTGATATCCGCTATCAGTATGCACTGCACACAACCAGTTTTGAAGAGCAGCCAATTAGTGACAGAACCCTCAGCAGGTTTAGAGCAAGAGTTCTTTCTTACGAAACAGAGCATGATGTTGATCTTATTCATGAATGTGTTGTAAAAATGGCAAAAGAAATATCTGATTTTATGGATATCACTCCGGATAAACAACGTATGGACAGTTTAATGGTTGCTGCAAATATCAGAAACCTCTCATTGCTTGAATTGTTTTATACTTGTGTTGCTAATCTTTGCAAAATAATGGATGAGCGTGGAACAAAAATTCCGGATGAACAATATCATTATATTAAAAAAGATGATTATAATAAATGCATTTATCACAAGCGGGATATGGATGCAACTGAGAGAAACGTTGTTGTGATGAAAGATGCAGATATCTTGATAAAGATTTGTGATTCAACCGGTGATTTTGATGATACAAGTGAGTATCAGCTTCTTATTCGCCTATTAAAGGAACGCACAATCATTGATGATGGTGGCTCAAGGCGGCTTCGACAAAAAAGAGGAAGTTGAAAATCCTTCAGAAGTATTGCTTAATCCTTCTGATCCAGAAGCCACTTTCCGCTATAAAGCAGGTGGCAGACATCTTGGATACGTTGGAAACGTAGTTGAAGCTGTCGGAGAAAAAAGCAGTCTGGTCATTGTCTACGATTACCAGCAAAATACCTACGCAGATAATCAGTTTATGAAAGATTATCTTAATGAGAAAAAAGATTTTTCTGATGGTTCTTTTATTGTTGCCGATGGGGCATACAGCGGAGAAGAGAACTCACGTTTAGCATCTGAACATAATCTAAAACTTGTTACAACCAATTTCACAGGACGCAAACCAGATGAAATATATGCTGATTTTGTTTTTACCGATGATGGAAAATATCTCATCAAATGTAAGAATAATCGTGTACCTGAAGACTGTATCTATGATCCGGGCAATGAGCGTTCCGTTGCGTATTTTCGGATAAGTGACTGCGAAGGATGTCCTTACAAAGAACGGTGTCAGTCGCGTTTTCTAAAAACACGAGTCCGAAAGGAAGTATCTTGGAAATCCGTTGGTCGTGCAAAACAATTACAGTACATGCAGACGGAAGAATTTTCTGAATATGCAAAATTTAGAAATGGAGTAGAAGCAATTCCCTCTCTTCTTCGTCGAAGATATCATGTGGACAAGATACCTGTGCATGGCAAAAAACGTACCCGGTTATTCTTCGGATTTAAAATAGCAGCATTAGATTTTCAAAAGCTATTAGATTATAAAAAAGCATTATATTTTCCAAAAAGCTGGTCGATAGAATCCAGGAGGCCTGCAAGATGGTAATTGATGCTTCCGCGCCATACAAAAGTATAACGGTTCGCATTTGCCTCTATCTTTGTACCGTCAATAAAAAGTTCTTTTAATGTGACCAGCCCTTCTTTCTGCAGCCGCCGCATAAACTGGTAATTCAGGTCATCCAGGACATCAGATGTCAACTTCCTGTTTTTAAAGTCATAAAAAGCATCACATTTCGTTTTTTTTCCGCGCGTCAGCCAGATAAAAGCAAGGTCTCTTTCACACAGATCAACAATACGGTCAACAGAACGTATTCCCCGCATATTTGCATAGGTAACTACAGCATACATCATGATTGGATTGTACCCGGTTCTTCCCTTATCTGAACAATTGGCTAACAAGCCAGAAAAATCTAATTCCTCCATCACTTTTTTCAGGGTATAGACTGGATCGTCGTCAGGTAAACTCAATTCGAAGAAACTAAAGTTAATTTTCTGTTGCCCTAATTCAAAAAAATCATTATAATAATTATTGGTTAGCATAGTTACATTATAACATGTAACGGAGAGAAAGATGGTTGTCATTAGCCATCTTTTTTTCTTTTTTCAGATAAATTTAGGGAGGGTATGACTCGTTGTAAGTCATACCCTCCCTGATTTGGAACTATCTATTTCCCGACAGATCCGGTTGTTTTAAGTGAACTTGCTGAAGGAAGAGCCAGAGATAAAATTCCAGAAATGCAGAAATCCCTACAAGGACGGATATCAGAACATCAGCAAAAAATGTTGAAACATCAACTTGGGCATATTGAAAGCCTGACCGCTTTAATTATGGATTTAGATGCAGATATTAAAAAAAACAGAATCCATAAATTGGGCAATCGAAGCTTTGGATGATATGCCTGGGATTGGAAGAAAAAGTGCAGAACGAATTTTAGCGGAAACTGGTGTGGAAATGGAGCACTTTCAAAATGAATCCCGTTTCAGCTCATGGGCGGGGCTTGTGCCTGAGTGTAAGGAAAGCGCCGGAAAAAAGATGAGTACACGAATACGGAAAGGAAATAAATATTTGAAAGCAACGCTGGTGGAATGTGCTCGTGCTGGAATACGAAACAAGCAAAGTTATCTCTACTCCCGTTATCAAAGAATTGCCGCGCGCAGAGGTGGGAAAAGGGCTTTAATTGCAGTAGCCCATACCATGTTAATCGCGATCTATCATATACTAAAAGAGAAAGTTCCTTATCATGACCTTGGAGCGGACTACTACTCCGTTATCAATCAAGAAAAGATAATCAATAGGAATATTCGTACATTAGAAAAGTTAGGGGTAAATGTAATGATTCAGCCGAAATGAATCTCTTTAACTGTATAATTAAGAGAAGGAAATAAGCCCGCCAAAAGGCGAGCTTATTTAGAATGCTTGTTTATAGGTTATCGCTGAACTACGTTTTCAGGACAGCTCCTTTTCTTGTATTCATTCGGCTGATACAAAGCGACAAAGCCGGCACAATATCATAAGTAATATATAAAACTCTGATGTACATGTGATTAAAAAGAATCAATCATATGCATTAGCCGCTCATGAAAAATATCTCTTTCTTCGTAAATTTTTTCCAATTCTTTTTCTGTAAACAGTGCATAGGCGCTATCAGGAACAGCTGTCAATCCATCACAAGTAAATGGTATACGCCGCCCACCTCTGAAAATGGCTGCTTCCCAGTATTTTTTTCTAAAATATTTAATTATTCCCATATAGTATCACCTCTTTCCCATATTTGTTATATACGTTCTGGCAAGTAAAATACTTCTGTTCTTACTATATTATCATCAAAATCCATTTCTACATAATAGTCTCGGACAAAATATGCTCTCCAGTAATCTTGTAGTGAGTAAATTTCCAATGTCTTGAAATCAACTATGCACAATGGAATAGCTTCTTTATTTTCTCCGTCCGTCTTTCTGTATTCTAATGAAGCTGCAACTTTACTTTGGCAATTCTGGCATAAATGGTTTTCTAGCATGTTAGTATCAATTTCATAATTTTCCGGCAACGTCACATCTATGCTTGCCATACCACGGCTTGGAGTTCCGTCTGAAGAATAAGATATTTCACCTGTATTCCCAGAGAGGAATGAAGTTGAAGTAGCACTTTCTACCTCATTTCCATTTTCATCGTAATTTTTCAGTGGAAAATCAATCACATACCAGTCATTCAGCGAGATCAATCCAATAGTGTCAAAGTTTCTAAAGTAGCTCATCAGGCTTTCTTCCGCATTTCCGCATAGATAACATTCTGATGTGTTTTCCAGGGATGAGCGCAGATCGTCAAAAGTTACATCAATGTCAGCACGGTGTTTAGTAGATACTGGTTGGGAAGATGTCTGCTCATGGGCAGAGGCATAATATGCGATGATTATGGAGATAACAATTATGACTGCCAGTATGGAAAGCCAGAAATAATCTATTCGGATTTGATAATATCGCTTTTCTTTCTTCATATTTTTGATGCTCTCCCCTAATAATAAAATATAGTGTACTTAAAACAAGTTCATTTAAACCATTTTACCATGTTTTGTACTTAAAATGTACTCGTATTATGAACTTATTTTGTACTTATCAAATGGAGAGGAAGCCATATGGAAAAAGATAAACATCTTGGTCTTCGGATTGATTCTGAGACGCACGGAAAACTGAAAAGTCTTGCTGAATTTGAGGGGCGTTCTATCAATGGAGAAGTGCTGTATCTGATTCGTCAGGCGATTGCTCAACATGAGAAAGATCATGGCACATTAAATAAATAGGAAGATCATACATCGGGCTGGTGAGTTCCGGTGTATTTTTATGTCAATTTAAAAAGTATCAAATGATGATACTTTTATAGGAATCAGTGATACTTTACGGCAGGTATTTGAGATACCCCTGATACTTTGAACTGTTATACTGATTATGCTGGAAATAAAAGAACAGCAGGAAAACTTCATATGATTATTAGAAAAGCTCTTTCGGGTTAGCACCCCGGAGGGGCTTTTTTTGTTGCCCTGAAATTTTGATTTCCGGCCAATAAGCCACAGGTCTGCCTGATCTGGTGGCCTGAAAGGAAATCAGTACGCATGATCAGAGGCATCAGAAGGAGCCGGTCCCCTCCGCTCTTGAATTTGGAACACGAAACAGATTTCAAATTCAGGAGGAACGGACGATGTATGTAGAGCATCCATATAAATTCAATGACAAATTTTATGCAAAAGTTGATGGGAAATTTTATGAAATAACCAGAGAGGTAGCCAAGGCAATGCTTTCCGCTTACCGTAATGAAGTTTACAGAAGTAAAAAGTGGCAGCCGGAAGACCCAGAAACCATGACAAGAAAAACAAAGTGGACAGAGCTTCTGGACTGTGTTTTCAGTGAGAATACAGATGGAATCGGAGTGCAGGATTTACCGGATGAGTGCCAGCGGAGCGTAGAAGATCTGGTAATTCTGCAGGCTGAATCTGCAGAATTGCATCAGAATATCGCAAAGCTGTCAGAACATGAACAGTTTATTATCAAGTCCATCTACTTTGATGGTATGAAGCAGGTAGAACTGGCGAAAAAACTGGGAATTTCAAAGGTTAGTATGTCTCAGAAGGTCAGTGCAATCTTAAAGAAAATGCGGAAAATGTATGAAATAGGTTAAAGAGTGAGAACGGCACTCTTAACTTTTTCATGATTTTTGTATTTAGAAATAAAATCAAAACAGATTGAAAGAGAGTGAAAATATGGCAGAAAAAAGATGTTATACGGTGAAGGATTTACAGGAAATGCTGGATGTCAGCAGATCAACGGTCTATAAGCTGTTGAGACAAAATGAGTTCCGCTGGATTCAGTTAGAAGGCGGTGGCTACCGCATTTCCAAGAAGAGTTTTGACGAGTGGTTGGATAAGGGAAATGCTTCTGTGACATCCTAAATTTTTTGCGAATTGTGAGATATGATTTAAGAAAAATAAATGGAAGGAGAGTGAAACAAGGCAGTGATACAAAGAGTTGGATCGTCGGCAAAACCCCGAAAGTGGATGAGTGTCCACGAGATGGGGGATATGCTGGGATTAAAGAAGACGGATCGTTACTGGCTGGTTCATAAAAACTATTTTCGGACAGAAACATTGCTTGGAAAGATGAGGGTTGAAATTGCCAGTTTTGAAAAGTGGTATGCCAATCAGGACTGGTATCATAAAGTCAATGGAGAAGCACCGGGAAAGGAGTTGAGGCTCAGATCTTATTCCCCAAAAGAAATACAGGAAATGCTGGGGACGGACAACGCAACGGTATATGAGATATTGAAGAAAAACAATATTGAGACAGTTACCGTGAATGAAAGAATGCGAGTGCCGACGGATGCCTTCTGGGACTGGTATTACAGCCAGTCCAGATACCGTACACAGGAAGATCGTAAGAAAGATGCAGCTGCAGAGGCAGCCAGTCTCAGTATGCCGGAAATGGCCCGGCTGCTTGACGTTCCAAGAAGTACCGTATATGGAATCCTGAGCAGTAAAAAATATGCCCCATTGCTGAACGTTATTGTAATTGCCGGACGGAGAAGGGTGACAAAGGAGAGCTTTGAGCGGTTCTTGCAGGCACAGGATACTTATGAGCTGTTTAATTTTGAATATGAAGAATTGGAGTTGGAAGAAAAACGGGAATATGAGAATTATAAGCGAAGATGCCTTGCAGAAGCAGATCACAGCCAGGAGAAAAAATGTCTGGAGTATCTGACAGTGCCGGAAGCGGCAGAACTGGCAGGAGTTGAGCCTGCAACCATAGCTTATTGGTACACCACAGGAAAAATCTCGGTCAGAAAAACAGGAAAGATTATTCGTATTCCAAGAGAAGCATTTGAACAGTGGTTATTGAAGCGGAAGGAAAAGGGGGTGGTATAGCATGGCTTCGATACAGAAGAAAAATAACAAATATTGTGTCGTATATTACTGTAAAGATACAGAGGGAAAACGGAAACAGAAATGGGAAACGTATGATACGAAGAACGAAGCTAAAATAAGAAAAGCAGAAATCGAACTGAAAGAGAAAAAAGGCGGTATCATCGTATCGAACTGTAAGACGTTGCAGGATCTGATAAATGAGTATGTAGAACTGTATGGAAAAGACAGGTGGGCATTGTCTACCTATGACGGGAATATGTCATTGCTGAAGAATTATATATTGCCTATCATTGGGAAAACTCCACTGACGGATATCAATACCAGATTTCTGGAGATTTACTATAAGACGCTGACAAAGACGCCATCCGTTCCAGACTTGAACGGAAATGTCAGAAGCGAGTTCGTATCTACCAGTGTAATCCGTGATGTACATAAGTTGCTGAAGAGTTGTTTTAATCAGGCTGTGAAGTGGGATATCATGGAGAAGAATCCAGCATTTAAAGCGACGGTACCAAAGCATAAATCAGAGAAACGGGTAATATGGGATGCAGAGACCTTTGCATATGCTCTGGATGTGTGTGAAAATGAGTGCCTGAAATTGTGTATGAACCTTGCCTTTGCAGGCTCTCTTCGAATAGGGGAACTGCTGGGGCTTACCTGGGATTGCGTGGATATATCGGAAGAAGCGATTAAAGAAAACAGGGCGTATCTTTATGTAAATAAGGAAGTACAGAGGGTCAGCAAAAAAGCGTTAGAGGAATTAGACCAGAAAGATGTGATCGTCATATTTCCAGAGGAGCGGAAAACGAATAAGACGGTACGCATTATGAAAACACCAAAAACAGAAAGCAGCGTGCGGAAAGTGTTTTTACCCAGGAGCGTAGCTGAAGAACTGATTGCATGGAAAGCACAGCAGGAGGAGATAAAGGATATTTTGCAGGATGAATACCAGGACTATGGCCTTATACTTGCTACTGAATATGGACTTCCCAGGGGAGGTGCGTATATTAGAGATTCCCTGAATAAGCTGATCAAACAACATGATTTACCACAGATTGTGTTTCACAGTTTCCGGCATATGAGTGTTACCTATAAGCTTAAGCTGAACGGAGGTGATATAAAGGCGGTACAGGGAGATTCTGGTCATGCACAGGCAGATATGGTTACAGAAGTATATTCGCATATCATAGATGAAGACAGACGGCGCAATGCGACACTGTTGGAAGATTCCTTTTATAACAGGAAGAATCTGAATCCGCAGATCCATGATACAGAAAAGAGGACGATGATGGAAGTTCCAGAAGGAGTGGACGCAGAGTTACTTGCAAAAGTTCTCAGCAATCCGGAAATGGCTGTGTTGCTGACATCATTAGCAAAATCAATGCAAGGGGAACATAATTAGGATAAAAGCAGACCGGTAGAGAGCAAAATCTCTGCCGGTTTTATTTATGAGATCAAATCAGAGCATGTGAGAAAAAAGAGGTAAAATAGTGGTCAAAGCATCTTGCGTAAATGGCGGTATCTGATGTATAATTTAGAAGAAATCTGACAAAGAAAATAGTGTATCACACATTTCATTTCCCGCTTTTAAATGGGCAGGATAGTTGGATTTTATGATTTGAAAAATTATAGATGGAGTTGGCGCTTTATATTAGAAGCGTACAATCATTTTCTCAGAAAATGTAAAAATCCGGAATAATTTTCAATGATCTTATATGAACAGAAATAGTCTGGGAAGGCGCTTTTTTACTGGACTTATAAATGAATAGGTTGTCTCTGTTGGACTAGTCTGAACCTGCATAAAAGTTGCTCCTAAGCGAGGGGTCGGAGGTTCAAATCCTCTTGGCGACGGGCTTCAAAGCGTTCGAAAATGTTAGCTGGATTAGCTGACAACGAACGCTTTTGTTATTTTCTAATCACGTTCGTGACACAAAATTCCATTCAAAATGATCAATTTCCAGCTAACGCAATCCGATTTTTGTTAGCTGACAGCTAATCAAAATCACTGGTTTGCAAACATGGGTTTTAGAAAGTCCAGCTAACATTTGGGTTCCGCTCTGTTGTCACCCCTTATTCGGGGATGTAAATCAGAGAAAAGGCGGGAAAAGAAACAATCTCTCCCAAACTTGCAAACATAAATTAGCTGAAACAGTATTCAATTCTATTAGCTACAGCTAATGGTCAAACAGCAATGAGAATTGATACTTCAAAAGATCCGTTGGATGAGTTAAAAGAGTTTGAAAATTGATATATATGTACAGAGTACTTTTAAAACTCAGTTTATAAATTTGGTTGCGAGATACAGAATATAACTACTTGATTTATTACTAAACTGAAAAGTGATAGGCGAAATGACACAGAGCTACAAAACAGCGGGTAAAATGCCCGCTGTTTTGTTATAAAGAAATAAATATAGTTGATAAATTTAGAATGTAATAAAACTAAAATAGATGATTTCGAATATGTAAGATTGCATTTAGCATACCTAATTCAACTTAATTCGTAAAAATGAATTAGAGGAAATATTTAACTCGACAAATGAGTTAAAACGAGTTACACTATATTTGAGTTAAATGATAGGAGGGATTGAGATGCGTACAATTCCTAAAGAGGAAAGTTTAGATATCGAGTTTAAGAGTGATTTAAAATGTTACCCGGATCACGATCTTATTGAAGAAATTGTTGGAATGACAAATACGGCCGGGGGATGTTTATTCCTTGGCGTTGAAGATGATGGAACAATTACCGGTGTTCATAAAAAACATAGAGACCCTATAGGAGTAACTGCGCTGATTGCCAATAGCACTGTTCCACCTATAGCTGTGAGGGCAGAGATAATTACTGAAGAAGATAAGGATGTTTTGAAAATTGAAGTGCCAAGAAGTCGAGGGGTTGTATCTACTGCATCAGGGAAAATATTGAGAAGGCGGAATAAGCTGGATGGAAGCCCGGAAGTAATACCAATGTATTCATATGAGATCCCATCTCGTCTTGCAGAGCTTGGGATGCTTGATTATTCCGCTCAGCCTTTAGCAGGAGCTACTTTAGATGATTTGGACCCAAATCAGAGAGTAAGACTTCGGCGAATCATCCAGAATAGATCTGGAGGCGAAAAAACTTTACTTTCTTTACCGGATGAGGAATTGGATATTGCATTGCGTCTTGTTACAAATGTTGCTGGTAACTATGTTCCAACAGTTACAGGTATGCTATTAATTGGTAAGGAGGAACGCATTGCGGAGTTGCTACCAACAGCGAAAGCTGCATTTCAGGTTTTAGAGGGAACAGCTGTCCGTGTAAATGAGGATAGTAATAAACCTCTTCTTGAATTGTTCGAGAGCTATGAGACATATGTCAAAGCATGGAATCCGGAAAGAGAGACCGAGTATGGCTTATTTAGAATTCCAATCCCGGAGTTTGACTGGGCTGCTTTTCGAGAAGGTTTGGTAAATGCATTTTGCCATAGGGATTATACTATGCTTGGCTCAGTAAGGGTTTTGATAGCTGATGAAGGAATGACTATTAGTAATCCTGGCGGATTTATAGATGGGGTTAATTTAAAAAATCTTCTTACAGTAGAACCACATGGACGTAATCCGGCACTTGCAGATGCAATGAAACGAATTGGCTTAGCTGAGAAAACGGGAAGAGGAATTGATAGAATTTATGAAGGATCTATCATTTTTGGAAGACCTTGGCCAGACTATTCTGAGTCCACCAGTAGATCTGTTAAATTATTTATTCAAAGAGCAAAAGCAGATTTACCGTTTGCAAAATTTGTTGCGGATGAGCAAAACAGACAGGGGAAACCGTTATCAATATATGTGTTAATGATTTTGTCGGTTCTTAATAATGAAAGAAGATGTACTGTTGAACGGATTGTTGAGTTGACAAATCTTGGAGAAAATAAGATCAGATCGGCAATTGAGTTTATGATTGAATCTGGATTGATTGAAGCATCTGGAAAAGGAAAAAATCGTACTTGCATTCTGGGAAAAAAGATTTATCGTGAGAATAAAAAAGCAATACAGTATGTTCGACAGACAGACATAGACAGTATTAGATATCCTGAATTAGTAATGAAGCTGGCAAATACTCAGAACGGAATTATCACAAAGCAAGATGTAATTGAATTGTTGAAAGTAACTCCTTCACAGGCATATACAGTTATAAAAAAACTTCAAGGAGAAGGTCGTTTGAAATTGTTATGTGGGGGAAAATATTCTAAGTACAAAGTGGTTAATTCTTAACGCAGTTCAACTCAAAAAGAAACGAGTTAAAAACGAGTTAGAATTGAATTAAAAGTAATGAAGGTACTGTAAACGTAAGAAAAAATACTTGCGGTCAATTTGTTATCGACAGTTGACCGCAAGCACGGTATAATAAATGTAGATCTAATAAGAAAACCAAATAATCATTACTGTAAAATGTCAGGTAATGGTAGTCATCATTTATAATTGGAAGGAACAGGTTGGCTTTACCCTAATGGTGGAAAATCCACCATTTTTTCACCCAAACTGTAATTCCTCAGATGAAAACAGGTTTTCTTATCTTTTCTAAAATTGACAGAAAAAGCAGTAAAATCAAGGTTTTGAATGACTTTGATTGACATAGAATGCAAGCTGTTTTCTGTACCAGGATGAACTCCTAAGCGAGGGGTCGGAGGTTCAAATCCTCTTGGCGACGGGCTTCAAAGCGTTCGAAAATGTTAGCTGGATTAGCTGACAGCGAACGCTTTTGTTATTTTCTAATCACGTTCGTGACATGATTTTCCATTCAAAATGATCAATTTCAAGCTAACGCAATCCGATTTTTGTTAGCTGACAGCTAATCAAAAATACCGGTTTGCAAACATGGGTTTTAAGAAGTCCAGCTAACATTTGGGTTCCGCTCCGTTGTCACCCCTTATTTGGGGATGTAAATCAGAAAAAAGGCGGGAAAAGAAACAATCTCTCCCAAACTTGCAAACATAAATTAGCTGAAACAGTATTCAATTCTATTAGCTACAGCTAATGGTCAAACAGCAATGTCTGTTTGGAACTTTACTATTTATAAAAGTTCCAGGTAGGCATTTTTTAGTTCCTGAATCCTGGAGGAAAGGAGTCAACAAGATGACTGAACTAAACAGACAATCAGGAGAAAACGAAGAAAGAATCATAGAAATTGAGATTGAGCGTCTTCGTCCATTCAAAGAGCATCCGTTTCAAGTGAAAGATGTGCTGTATCGGGTGACTCCGGTTTTTGAAGGCAGTAATCTCGTAGCATCCGGCGTACTAATGGAAGCGGAATCCGTAGAAGACAAAGGCGAAGGTATTTTGTGCTGCGTGTAACTAAAAATATATAAACATTATATTTTACATTAATAAATATAGAGTTTACAAGGAATAGAGAAATAAAGTTGATATAATATAAAATAAACGGTATAATATAGGTAGACGATAAATAAAGTTTATTTTTATGGAGATGGATATTTATGAACAACGTTATTCAATTCCCTAATAGTGATGTAAAAGAATATAGACAGAAGTGTTGTTTCATGAATAGAGCTGTACAGGTAGAAGGAGAAGATGGAGAACTTCAGAAATATCCTTGTATTGTGTTGTACGAAGAAGAAACAGATATCCCTATCCTATACACAGGGTTAGAACGATATCTTTGTCATCTAGTTAAGAGTGAGCTTCTAAATGGAAAGACATTATCAGCTAAGGCATATGCTATTTGCCACTTCCTAAATTACATACTTAAAGAGACAGATATCAATTCATTGCATGAATGTACTCTTGGAACAGTAAGAGGATTCCTTAAATCAATGAAGACAAAGGAAGATGGGACTGAATACAGCAAAAGCACATGGCTCCGTTACAGAGATTATGTTATGGATTTTTTGTTAATGTATTACACGTATAACAGAGATATACTTCCATTTCAGTACGTAGGAGAGGAATTAAAGTCACTTACCATTGTGAAAGATGAAAAGCATCATAAAAAGGCGACAATCGTACATAACGCATCGCTTCATATTTCAGCTCCAAAGACCACACATAAGAAGAATCGTATTCTTATAGATGGATATTTGGATTTACTGCTTTATGAAGCAAAGAAGTATGAACCAGATATAACACTTGGGATTGCTCTTGGTGCTTATGCAGGACTTCGTGAAGGAGAGGTAGTAAATGTTACTTGTGGTGGATTACAGACGCTCAGAAAAGGATTTGGAATGGTGTCTGGTATAGAAATAGATCTAACAGATAAAGCTCCTTATTTTAAGAATTGGAGTAAGAAAACAGATCCCGGCACGATTAAAAAGAATCGTATTCAAAAGGTTTACAACGATTTCATTTCAAATATCAGTGATTTATATGAATATCATATAGCATTGATGGAATCGAGAGGATTTGATACCAGCAAGGATGCACCGCTATTTGTAAACAGACAGGGAAAACCAATGACAGTGCAGACTTATTCGGACAGGGTAAAGAAATTGTTTTATGAAAGATTTCTCCCATCATTAAAGAGAACCTGTGAATTACAAGGAACATATGCAGACAATGCAGCATTTATTGAAGCTTACGAGATTGAATATCCGGGAGCTCATATGTTTAGGCACTGGTTTACGATGTATCTGCTTACAAAAGCAAGACTTACAAGCGGTGAGATTATGAAATGGCGTGGCGATTCTAGTCAGGAGTCTATGAACGATTATATTCACGAGAACGCAGATTTAATAGAGATTTTTAGAGAAAGTTCTTATACTTTCCAGTCACAGATTTTGGAGGATATATTATGAAATGTGAAGAATGCAGCTTTTGTAAATACGATAATTCAATTAAAGAATACGTTTGTTCAATAGAATCTGATCTGCCAGTAGTTTTTAAAGAGGTTGAAATTAATTGTGAAAAGGTAAATCCAATTATCAAAAACAAATCATAAAAGAATAGGAAGGTGCAATATGTCAGATACCAAAGAGAAAAAAGATAACTTAATAACGGTATATAAAGCTGCCCAGTCTCTTGGTATCAAGGCAGAGGTTTTACAGTACCAGATTGATGCAGGTAATATCGACTCCGTAGAAGGTATGGTATACGAATCCGTCTGTGATAAGATTTCGGAACAACAAGCTACATACATTGGTATAAAGGCTTTTTTACAAAATCATAATAGCGATAGGTTTGAGTCAAAATATGTTAAAAATCGAAATAAATACATAGATTTCCTTGAGGACAATGCATATTTCGGCATAGAAATCGTTGAACCAGATAATATATTGTTTGACCTTCCTGAACGAGAAGACTTTTATATTACAAGGGAAGATGCTCAGATGTTTGAATATAAAAGCGAGCAGTTTTTTGAAGAATTTGGTCTTACCGAAGAAGAAAAGGTTCGATGGATTATTAATCATTCTAAAGGTCATCCGTTGACCACGGAATATATTAAGAAATATCTGATCTACATTGAAGATGAAGATAATATTTATACTCCTTCACTTACAGCTTTTGTGAGAACTATATTTGATATGTCAGATATAAAGAAACTCACAGATGAAGATATTGTTTCTGCAATCGAAAATGCTGATGCAGTAAGAACTAAGAACCTGCTTACAGATTTCTTTAAGTATGTTGCCAAGTATGAAACTGTAAAATATCACAATGTAGAGCTAAAGAAAAAGGAAAGTGATTCGGAGCCAGCATATCCATATGAGGATTTTATAAGACTTGCAAAAATACTTTTTAATACTGATTACGATAAGGAACATAAGCTTACTCAAAAAGCTCTTGAAAATAGCAAATACATTGAAATGTGGATGTTTTTATCCTGCCATTATATCTGCGGTTGGCGTTCTTCTGATATCTGCGACAGATGGGTTTACCTAAATCTTAAGAGTAATGATAATCCATTCAAAATAAAAATAGATACCTTAAAAGAGGATATTCTAAATGGTAATGTTTCAGATGAAACTTATGATAAAGTCGCCCTTTATGCTATCAGAAGAATTGAAATGGCATATAACGTTCCTCAGAAGACTGGACTTGGAAAATTACGGGCAGCGATTGTCCCAGAACTTAGGACATTCTTTGGAAAATTGATTTTGATCTCTGAGTATCATCATATAACATCGGGTGAAGGGTATATGAATTCACACCGTGCAGCGATGTATCGCAGTTGGGTTATATGCAGAGATTTCTTTGGAGATGATATATTTGCCATTACTGGCAAACATTCATTCTCATCGCGAAGACTTAATAAATCTTATTTACAGGGATTAGAGCAGTCGGCAAGAGACAATGGAAATACGACTCTTGTAGCTCATGTGGTAGCATCATTTGCCCGTAATCATTCTAACGTTGATACAACAGCTATTTATCTTAAAGATCATGGACTTACAGGTGAGAGTGCAGAAATTGTTCTTTATATGATGATGCAAAGAGGTGTATTTAGTGTTTCACTTTACAACGCACTGATTGTAGCTTATCCAGATGCATTTGAAAAGTTGTCAGTCAAAGAGCAGACAGCAATTATGGAAAAGATACCATTGTCTGCATATGAACTGGAAACAGTGGGAACTGCACTTATAGCTTCAGATAGAATGACAGAAGTGTTTGCAGAAGGTAAAACAGAAGAACCAATTGAGATTCTTAAATCCATGTTTGCTATTGCTCAGGGAAGAGGTAAGGGAAAGGACGCAGGTATTTATTGTAAGAAAAAGGCTTTAGGTTATGCTTGTGAAAATCCAACATATGAATCATGTTTAGCAAACCTTTGTCCATATCATGTATTCACAAGCGATGGTGTACCTGCTCTTGTAAGGGTAATTAAAGAATATCAACTAAAGGAACTTACTACTGGTAATAAGAAATATGGAATAGCACTTAAAGCAAAGATAATTCCTGCGTTTCAGGACATTATAAATGCAATTATCAAAGAAATGTCCGAGGAAGATAAAGCAGGCACAAAGAAACTGATCGAGGAGGCTCTGAATGGATAATCTATTACGAAAAGTTGAATCCGATGAAGTGGTTGTCTATACAGACCAAGTTTACAGTATAGATGTCTTAAATAAATGTCGTGAAATACACCAAAAGCTTGTAGATGAAGGAAAAATCGAAAGCGATTTCGATTCTGACAAGTGGATGGGATATTCAGGAGTAAAGAAGTTCGGTATGGATTTCTCAATGGATATTATTCTTTACAGTAAGCATATCGGTAAAGAGTTCGGGATTACAGCCGACACAATGAAGAATATGCTCCGTTGCTATGCTATCTACTGTAACGGTGTTTATGTATATCAGACTATTGCGCGAGAAAAGATTGGTATTGTGAAAGATTTTCTTCTGAAATACAAGGATAAGGATTTCAAGCTAACAGCTACAGGTATTACTACTATTGAAGATTTTCTTGGCTTTATAGGTACTCCTGATAAACAGATTGAGCAGATTGTTTCAAATATCAGGCTCATTAAAATTAACGAAAAATCCCAGAGAGAGTTATCACCGATTGTCAATTATCTCGTTATTGAAAATGAAATAAACCATATTTATAGAGATAACTGCGATGATAAAACATTTAAAAAGTGGTTTCCGATTTATTTCTGGGTAAATATCACTTTTATACTACCCCTCAGAGCCACGGAGATGCTTCTTACACCCAAGAAATGTATTTACAGGGAGAATGATAAGACTTTCCTTAGAATACGACGTACAAGGCTTAAAAAGGGAACAAGGACCGTTTACTATGATGTAAATGAGGATTACAAGGAATTCACCTACGAGATCCCTGATACGGAAGTAATACGCAACATTGAAAAGTATATGGAGCTGACAGATTCGCAGGATAGGCGATTTCTTTTTGAATATAATGAGTTGATGGTTAATGACATGCTATCATTACAGGCATTTAACCATCTTGTTGCTACGTTTATTGAAGATAACATTATCGGTAACGCTAGATACGATTTTGCAAAATATGCTACTGGTATCAAGGAATTTGAACCAGTTACGGCGGGAGATAGTAGACCAATTGCTATGGCAAATATGTATTTTCAGAAGTCAGGCGAAGATATATGCCGTCAGCTTGCAGATCATATAAACATCAATACAAGTTCTGGTTACTACACAAATATATCTGAAACAATCTGGGCTTCATCAGTGGTCCAGCTGCAGAAGAAACTGGATTACGAATGGAGATATTCAAAAAAACAGTATGAGCAAAGTGGCTCTGTGGCAGTCGATACAGGAAAGTCTGTCTGCACATCTCATAAGAGAATGGTTGATGAAGAAAATCTTGATGATTGCATCGAACAGGGACATTTATTCGACTGCATGGGATGCAAATACTACAGACCTGCAAAAGCTGAGTTGGACACTTTTATGAGTACTCAACAGAAAAAAGCTGATGATAATGCCAAAAGAGTTATCGAATTTATGAATAACACAATGAACATCAAATATAAGGATTTAACTTTGGAAGAAGTGTTTTTATCAGTTCAGACGGATGCAACACGATATCGTATGGGTTGCGATATAAAAGCAGAGGAGAAATTAAAGGAATGGCAAAGACTCAAAAGTATTCAGAAGACCAATTGCTAGAAGCAGTTGTAAAGTTTTCTGAAATAGAAAAAAAGAAAATAAAGGCAACTGAACTTGCCAGATGGTGTAGAGATAATATAGAAGGACTGGAAGAAGTCAGGGATTATCACTTTACTCGCCCAATTAAAGAAAAGGATGAAAAGACGGGGAAAATGGTCGAAAGACCAAAACGTTGTACCTTAAAGATTGAGGAAATAAATAAGTCTCGAAGTTTGATCGTTAGTATCAATACAAATCTTCTTCTTCTTCGTGCATCTAATATTGATACATTTATGGAACAGCCAGATGCGGCAAAACGGAAAATGATTGTTGAAACAAGAGAAACAGTAGACAAGCTCCTTACTCACAATGGAAACATTACAAGAGAAAACGAGGCATTAAAAATCGAAAACAAATCTATGAAATCTGACATATTAATAATGTCAAATAAAATAGATACCTTACAAAAGGCACAGGATAAATTGATTAAGCAGGTGTCATATTTAATGAAAGCGACTGATGAAGCCACAAGAAAAGAAATGCTCGCTCAGATGGGAATTGAAGATGAATCAGTTGATTTGAATACATATATTAAAAGTCTGCGACAAGATTTGTCTGAAGTGATAAATATAGATAAAAATTTAAAGGCTTATTTAAAGAATAATACTACATTAAATATAGATAACAGTTTGTTAGATGCTGAAGAAATAATTAGAGGAATAAATTTTGAACAATAAGAAAGCAAGTATATTGATTACGCATCCTATCGCTGCAAAAATGTGGCATCCTACTAAAAACGCGGATTACGATATAGAAGATATAACATTTGGGTCTGAAAAAATGGTTTGGTGGTTTTATCCTTACGATGACCCAAAGACGGGAAAACACTTTGATTTTGAATGGAAACAACAAGTTTGTTCTCTTGTAAAAACTGAAATATGCCCTTTCTTGCAAAATAAAAGACTTTGGAAAGGCTACAATGATTTAGAGACTCTATATCCGAAAATTGCAGCTGAATGGCATCCTACTAAAAATGGGAAATTATTGCCGTCCGATGTGTTTGGTAAGGCTGGTAAAAAGGTATGGTGGTACTTGCCTTATGATGATCCGAAGACAGGAAAGCATTTTGATTTTGAGTGGCAGGCGTATATTATTAACAGAACTAAAAATAGTCAAGGTTGTCCATACTTGGCAAATTCTAACGGGAAAGTATGGATAGGATTTAATGACTTAGCAACAACTCATCCATACTTAGCAACTGAGTGGCATCCTACAAAGAATGGTAATCTTAAACCTACAGATGTGAGTGCGGGAAATGGTAAAAAAGTATGGTGGTATTTGCCTTATGATGATCCTAAAACTGGTAAGCATTTTGATTTTGAGTGGGAAGCATCAATTAGTTCAAGATCTAATAATAACAATGGTTGTCCATATTTATCTAATCAGAAAATATGGACAGGCTATAATGACTTAAAAACGATTAATCCCAAACTAGCATCCGAGTGGCATCCTACAAAGAATGGTAATCTAACACCCGAAGAAGTTGGGGTCGGATATAAGAAAAAAGTATGGTGGCAGCTACCTTATGATGATCCTAAAACTGATAAGCATTACGATTTTGAATGGAAAGTATCAGTTTATTCCAGACATTATTTTGGAACAGGCTGTCCATATTTGGATGGCAAACTCGTGAAAAAGGGCTTTAATGATTTGGAAAGTTTACAACCTGAGATTGCAAATGAATGGCATCCAACAAAAAATAGAAAACTAAAGCCAGATATGGTTCCTTTATGTTGTGCAAAGAAAGTATGGTGGTTGTGTGAGTTTGGGCATGAATGGCGAACAGAAGTATATAACAGGAGTCGAATTGGATTAGGCTGTCCGTATTGCAGTGGAAAAAGAAAAATAGAAAAATAATATATTATGATTTAAGCGTCAAAAGGGTAATTTAATAACCAAGGTTACTGTATTTGGTATATATACCTGATTGCAGTGGTGCATTAAACATAAGCGAGAAAAATATAGAATATATTTGCATATATATTATGGAACTTGAAAAAAAATTATAAAAAATGCAAACGATGTTTTGTAGAAAATGGAAATAAACGATATAACAAACGAAAAAAATTTTGGTTCCCAATGTTTACGTTTATAATGTTCAGCCGGGAATTAACATCAATTATGCAACGGGTGACAGCTCGGCTTCTGGAACAAACCAGACGGCAGTAACAGAGCAGGCCACACAGGCTGTTACGCAGGCAGCTTCTCAGCAGACCAGCACGGAATCCTATATCCTCAATACCAATACAAAGAAATTTCATCGGCCGTCCTGTTCATCGGTCAAACAGATGAAGGAGAGCAATAAAAAATCCTCATCAGAGAGTAGGGATGCGCTGATTGCTGCAGGTTATGATCCGTGTAAAAAATGCAATCCGTAAAAAAGTGTCAGATATTAAAAAAATATGGAAGAGGAAGGTTGTAGTTCTATATTGCAATACTTCTTCTTTGCGCATATTGGATATGCTGTTGAGGACGACTGTTGCACGCAGAAGATAAGTTGCGCCGGTCTGCGATAATGTGCTGTTTGTATAAGGAAAAGGACAAGGAGTTATGATGAATTTTAGTGGGATATTGATTGGTGTGCTTACCTTTTTTCTGATTGGATTGTTCCATCCTATTGTTATATATGCGGAGTATTACTTTGGAAGCCGCTGTTGGCCGGTATTTTTGCTGGTGGGCATTTTGTGTATGATTCTATCCGTAAGAATGCAGGAAATACTTTGGTCGGTTTCTCTGGGTGTTTTGTGCGTCAGTTGCTTTTGGAGCATTAAGGAATTGAAAGAACAGGAAAAAAGAGTGGCAAAAGGATGGTTCCCGAAGCGGAAGGTGGATAAGCACTAAAGAAGAAAGCGGGGAGATGAGAAGATGGCGGTATGGAGATTACAGGTGAATACTGGAGCAGCGAACGTTGCGGATTGCTTGCAAAACCATGTTGCAGCACTTTGGGCTGGCAAGGTACTTGCTTACTTAATGGGAAATTACTATGACTCGAAAGCCACCTACGAAAAACTCTTTGATTGGACCGATGAACACAAGTTTAAAACCGGCAAATACTCTTATAAAGAGGCTGTGATCGACGAATTGGCCACAGCCTCTCCCAGTGAATATCTGACGAAAATATCGATACAAGTGTTTTAACCCTGCCGCTTCATCGCGTTTCCTCCGCACTGCCTTTACTTTTCTCATAAGCAAATAGCGCCGCTCCCAGCGCACCGCAGAGCTGCGCCTCATCACAGATATAAAGTTTAGCACCAAGCTTCTCTTCCAATGCCTGGATGATACCCCGGTTCTTCGCCACACCGCCGGTCATCATATATTCGCCTGGATGATCCTTTCCAAGGCGGGCTGCCAACGCGCCGACTTTTGAGGCAACTGACACATTTAAACCGTGGATAATATCTGCCACATCCTTATTCTGTGCCACCAGCGACACGACCTCCGACTCTGCAAACACCGTACACATGCTGGAAATCACGATATTATGCTTCCATTCCAGCCCTTTCACACTCATTTCCTCCAGGGAAAGTCCCAGCGTTTTCGCCATCATTTCCAGAAAACGTCCCGTTCCGGCGGCACATTTGTCATTCATCAGGAAATTTTTCACGGCTCCCTGCCCATCGATGCTGATCGCCTTGATATCCTGCCCGCCAATGTCGATGATAGTGCGGACATTCGGATTCAGATAATTTGCGCCCTTGGCATGGCAGGTAATCTCCGTGATGCTGTCATCCCCGCTGTCAATGTAGGATCGTCCATATCCGGTCGTATCGATCCGCACAATCTCCTCTTTCTTAATTCCCGCTTTCTCAATCGCCAGATCCAGACTCTTCTCGGCGCTCATCATCGCACCGCCGCCGGTCGGAATAATCATCGTCGATTTAATTTTTCCATCCTGATCCAGTATGATCACATCAGTACTTGTCGAACCGCTGTCGATTCCCGCTACATAAAAAATGCCCGACTCCATCTTCTTTCTTGCCTCCTCACTGATACCTTTTCCCGGATCCATATCCTCTGATCCCTCGATCGTCTCCTCAAATGCCTGAATGCGCGTCAAAAGCTGCCCCGCGCTCTGGCTCGTAAAATCAGTCTCAATCTTAAGGAGCGGAACCTTGATATCCCGCTTGATACTCGCATACTCAAATCCATAATAATCACAGAACTTGATCGTGTGATAAATAATTCCCTTTAAATTCGGATCCAGATACAGACGGTTTCTGCGGATCGAACGGTTCATGCGGAAACACGGCATCTGTCCCAGCAGGACGTCCGCGTAAGAAAGAAACAGCTCCTCTTCCTTCATATTCCACATTTCATCCTGTACGACCGACAGTTTCCGACCACCCGTACAGGTCAGATTTTCCACATCCATCTGGATATTGTCCCGGATCATATCCTCCAGAATGCCGCTGACCCGCACGCCCAGCACACCAATGTACGGCTCCGTGTTCATTTCCGGCGTAATAAAGGACTTGATAAAAGCGCGTTTATCAAACACTTTCCCGGAATATGCCTCATATGCCTTTTTAAGCCTCCGGATCGTGCCCGCAAATTTCACTTTTTCACATTCATTATCATCATGCGGCAGATCCAGCATATATAAAAACTTACATTTTCCCGTGCTCTCCACGATATCGTAAACGCGCCGCATCGAATCGCAGCAGTTTACCAGCACCAGCTGTTCAACCTTTCCTTCCAGCACTGCCTGAATGACCGATTTTCCAAAGCCGCACAGATTTGCATGTGCAATTTGATCCGACTGTTCGAAATTTTCCGGCATTTCCTCCAAAACAGAACATTCTTCTCCAAACCCTCGGAACAGCTCGATCGGGGTGTACTTACAGACGTAATAAATCATGCGTGTTTCTCCTCCTTGCCCTTTTCCAGCATTTCCACAAACGCCTGAAGCCGCGTCGATACCTGACCGTCGCTGGTATTGGCGGGGTTGCAGCCGTCATCGTCGAGAATCATCGTCGGAAGTCCTGTCTTTTCTAAGGACTGCTTAATCAGGCTGGATGCACCGATCGTTCCCTTACAGCCCCAGTGGGCAAATAAAACAGCACCATCCGATTCCGTGATTCTGGCAAGCCGTTCCGCTTCCTCAATTCTCTGTTTCACACTGCCATTGTAAATGCAGTAGACCATTTTCTCTGCCATCGCCTCATACGGGTCTTCCGCATGCATCTCCTGAAAACCATCTGCGATGAAATCACAAGCGCGGATGTGCATTTTCTTACTATAATTAAAAATATCCTTAACCGGCTCCTGTAAAAATGGCATGGTGTGCATCCAGATTACCGAAAGACCATCTCCCCTCGGTGACATCCGCACATCGCGCAGAAGTTTTTCCGTATAGGTAACCGCCGTCTCTGAGCCAGCCATCAGATGGCACATAAAAAGCGCATACAATTCATTCGTCAGAGAGGTCACCGGGTCATGCGCACACCGCAGGGCAAGCTGTTTTTTATAATTCGCTGCCGCTTTCCGGCTGTTATCTACCGCACTCCGCACTGTTTCCTCCGAAATCCGTCTGTCCGTCGTCTCCTCCAGAAACCGTTTCAATTTCCGCAGCTGATCCGCCACATACAGAACCGATTCCCGGTTTTTCTCATACGGAACATCAATATAAAAGCCTGGACATTCAAATTTATCCTTTAAATACGGAAACGTCATCATATTTCCATCACACGCAAGGTTCGTATAAATCATGCAGTTCGGTTTTGGCAGAATCCCCGTCAGCGCCGCCCCCAGAAACACCCTGTGGTACGAACACATCGTCTCCGGAAATCCTTCTTCCTCCGTTTTCCGAAGAAACGTTTGCTCACACTTCGTTCCCGCCATAAAACAGGACATCGCCTCCACTGAGTACGGCGTCAGCCCTGCCGCCATCACCAGCTCTCCCGGCACAAATATGCTGACCATCGCCGCATTCTCCGGTTCTGACAGCGACTGAATGATATTTTTCATAACCACCCGCGCCACATACTGTCCCGACGACGGCAGCCCCCGATCCGGCAAAAACTGAAGCTTCTTTTCCTGCAGGCGGTATCCCGCAAGAAGCAGCCGACGCGCTTTTTCCGGATCCTTAAGCGCCTGGCTGCTCACCCTATTTCCAAATTTTTCAATTACATCCATTGTTCTTTCTTCCATTCTTTTAAGTTCATTTTTCTGTCATATCGCCCTGATGCAGATGGATATAGTTCCGCGCCTTTGCAGGCAAACGGACATTCTTTATTATAGTCAGTTGGATGGGAATTGTAAATGAAAAGTCTAATCCCCCAGCTATGCTGGGGAGAATGGAATAAGTGGAGACGGTGAGGACAACAAAATAAAGCCTCCTGTGATATGATGAGAATGGTGTCGCAAGCCAAACTCAAAATCAAAGGAGGCGGTCCAAATGGACAATAGAAGTTTATCACATACCCGATGGAAATGCCAGTATCACATAGTATTTATACCGAAATACAGAAAAAGAATTCTGTATGGAAGATTAAGAGAAGATGTGAAGGAAATCATAAGTACATTATGCAAGTACCGAAAAGTGGATATTATAGCGGGTGCAGTATGTAAGGATCATGTACATTTAAGCGTAGCAATTCCGCCGAAAGAAAGTATTTCAGATTTTATGGGATATTTAAAAGGGAAAAGCACGCTAATGATTTACGACAGACATCCAGAGTTGCAAAGCAAATGGGACAAAAGAGAAATGGAATATTAAAGTAGCTGTATTAATTCCATCAGTTTTATTTGGATTAGTACATATTATAGGAATGGATTTTTCCATTATAAGTAGCCTGTTGGTTCTTATTGCTGGAACAATGGTGGGAATAATGTTCTCAATGGTTGCTATTGAAAGTGGTTCTGTTTGGAACAGCGGAATTGTCCATTCACTTTGGAATATTTTAATTATTGGCGGCGGTTTATCAATAAGCGAAAAGGCAGATGAATATTCGGTTATGACATATGTACTTGATTTAAAAGACTTTGTTTTCACTGGTGGAGAATTTGGAATTGAATCATCAATTATTGCACTATTAGGTTATGTTATAGTTACTTTAGCAGCAATATGTATGATTAAGAAAAAAGCAAAAGTGTAATAAGTATCAAAAAACAAAATCCAGTTTGTTGAACTGAATCCGAAAAGCATTAGGGCGCAGAGGAGATAGAATCCTTTGCGTAAAAGACTAACGAACATATTTAATGAAACATCGGAACCATCTTCTTTTTGTTGTCTACCTATAATAACGATTGGAGTAATCGATTATAGACACTGCAATCAAAAAAATCTGAAAATATATTTATCAACATTACATAAAAGTGTGTAGATGCACATAAAATGGGAATACATATTGAAATTCAGGTCGTTCTGTGATAGAATCTCATTACTAAAAAGTGTGTAGATGCACGGAAATGGGGAGCGTAACGATGGAGATTAAAAGAGACGCTTACCTACAGCAGCTGATCGAGCGAAAAGATAATGGAATGATAAAGGTGATTACCGGCATTCGTAGATGTGGCAAATCCTTTTTGCTGTTTACCATCTTTAAGAGATACTTACTGAAGAACGGCGTTGATGTTGATCATATTATTGAAATTGCATTGGATGGTATTGAGAACGAGGAATTAAGAGATCCCAAGGTATGCTTCAAGTACATCAAGGATGCCATGAAAGACGACGGGAAGTATTATCTCCTTTTGGATGAAGTGCAGTTCATGCCACGATTTGAGGAAGTGCTGAACAGCCTGCTACGCATGAGCAATATTGATGTGTATGTCACCGGAAGTAATTCCAAGTTCCTGTCCAGCGACATTGTGACCGAATTCCGTGGCAGAGGTGATGAGATTAGAATCTACCCTCTCTCCTTTGCAGAGTTTTATTCTGTCTATGACGGCGATTATGATGATGCCTGGGATGACTACATGATCTACGGAGGATTGCCGCAGATCGTAAGTTTCCAGAGCGAACGACAGAAAGCGGACTATCTGAAGAACATCTTTGCAAATGTCTATCTGAAGGATGTTATTGAAAGAAATAAGATTCAGAACGTGGATGAGATTGGGATTCTGGTTGATGTGCTTGCATCTGCAATCGGCGTACCGACCAACCCTTCAAAGATTGCCAATACCTTTGCCAGTGAGCGCCAGATGACTTATGCTAATAAAACCATCTCCAAGCATATCGACCATTTGACAGATGCCTTTTTGATTTCCAAGGCAAGCCGATACGATATTAAGGGCAGAAAGTATATCGGTGCAAATCTGAAATACTACTTTACTGATCTGGGACTGAGAAATGCACGTCTGAATTTCAGACAGCAGGAGCCTACTCATATCATGGAGAACATTGTTTATAACGAGCTGCTGATCCGTGGCTACAATGTTGATGTGGGTGTCGTGGATATCTTCGATAAGGATAAAGAGGGCAAACGTGTTCGCAAGCAGTTGGAGGTTGACTTTGTGGTGAATCAAGGAAACCAGAGATACTATATCCAGGTTGCATATGACATGACTTCGGAAGAAAAACAGACGCAGGAGTTCAATTCTCTGCGTAATATCCCGGACTCTTTCAAGAAGATCGTCATTGTAAATGGCAGCAAAAAGCCTTGGAGAAATGATGAAGGTTTTGTCATCATGGGAATGAAGTATTTCTTGCTGAATGCGAATAGTCTGGAATTTTAAGTCGATTTGAGTTGTTGCTGTGGTGTTGTTCTATTTCAAAAAAGAGTGAAATGATACGAGACTGTTCCGCAGATTATGTAGAACAGACAGAGTACGATTCCGATAGTGAGAACATCAGATGCATAATTACCAGAACCACGAACAGGAATATCACCTGATTCCCGGAAGTCTTTCAGTCATTTTGTTAATGTGCTGTATCCGATGCCAAGATTTTCTGCACATCCACGTACTCCGAGATCTTTGTGATCCTGATAGTACTGGACTGCATCAAGTTTAAATTGTTTGTCATGTTGCTTTGCCATATGAGATCCTCCTTCAGCATGCCTCTATTGTATCATGCTTATGTGTATTTGGAATTTCTCATTTTGGCTTGTACTATTTATATTTTAGCACCATTGTGTTTCACAGTTTCCGACATATGGGTGTTACCTATAAGCTTAAGCTGAACGGCGGTGATATAAAGGCGGTACAGGGAGATTCCTTTTATAACAGGAAGAATCTGAATCCGCAGATCCATGATACAGAAAAGAGGACGATGATGGCAGGCTTATTTTTTGTTTGAGTGTTCAAACTTCTATGTGACAAACGTAACTGTCTGTGATATTATAAAAACGATATAAGCGAAAATGACTTTTGCGGAAACGAAAGTATCTTTATATTTTTTTATCCGTATACTTCCTATAATGAGAATGAATACTTGCAAAGTTGATTACTAATATTTTTTCGTTATTACAGGTACAATAAGAACATGTAATAGCGGAAATGAGGTATAGTTACTTGCAGATAGAGAAGTATATTGCGGATAAAATAACATCTTTGTGTGAAAAGTGTGATATCAGTAAATATAGATTATCGCAGCTGTCGGGAATTTCCCAGTCATCACTGGGAAGAATCATGGCGCAGGAAAACCTGCTGTCGCTGATCACACTTGAAAAAATATGTACAGCTTTGGGCGTGACATTATCACAGTTTTTTCAGGAAGGTAATTCAGAGAATCTGACAGAAAAATAGAAAGAAGTTTTAAGGATATGGAACAATCTGAGTACAAATGAGCAGGAAACAGTGATGTCAATGCTGCGTGGTCTTCGGAAGTAGAAGAACAGTTCGAGTATATGTATCGGCTGTTCTTTTTTTATTTTTTGTCGTTAAAACGGTAATGTTTTCTTGTGTATACTAGAGCATTAAAGTATAATGAAATCAGTTTTTTTGCATAAGTATTAAAGCTATAATAAGGAAATCGGCAAACCAGATGAAAGTCTGGGACGCAAAGCTACAGGGCCTGTAAAATGGCAGCCAGTTGCATGAAATGAGGTTGCACTGTCTGTTTGGCAGTGCTTTTTTATGGTAGAGCACTTGAATAAGTAATACAGAAGCTGTTTGGAAAAATAGCGGGGAGGTTATTGATAATTAATGAATGTAAAATTAAAATCTGGAAGCAAGCAAGCAACTGTAGCCTAGAGGAGGGGAGAAAGATGAAGAAGTGCAAATTAGTACAGAATATAATGAATTTCAAATTTTGTTACATTATATTTTGCACAATTATATGTTTTATTGTTTTATCCGTTCCTACATTTGCCAAAGAAAACTCTGACAATGTTATCCGGGTAGGATCTTTTGAAGAAACTTATAATACCGTCAATGAAAAGGGAGAAAGAAGCGGCTATGGTTATGAGTATCTTCAAGATATTGCAGGTTATGCAGGATGGACATATAAATACATAACAAGTGATTGGAAAAACTGCTTTACACAGTTGGAAAATGGAGAGATTGATATTCTTGGTGACATTTCCTATACAGACGAACGTGCTGAAAATATGCTTTTTTCCGATATGCCTATGGGGGAAGAGAAATATTATATCTATACGGATGCATCCAATATGGATCTTACAGCAGGAAATTTGGATTCTTTTGAGGGAAAAAATATTGGTGTATCTAAAGATAATATAGTGGAGGATGTGCTTAATGAATGGGAATCAAAATATGGTCTGCATACGAAGCATATCAATGTTTCTACAACCACAGAAATTATGGACAAACTGTCGAAACATGAAATTGACTGCTTCGTTTCGGTAGAAGAATCCCGTTGGGAAGAATTGGATATTTCACCGCTTACAAGTATTGGAGAGACAGAAATCTATTTCGCTATAAATCCAGAACGTCCGGATATCAAAGAAGCACTGGATAGTGCTATGCGCAGAATCAAGGATGACAACCCATTTTACACAGATGATCTCTACAGGCGTTATCTTTCTGCACAGAGCAGCTCGTTTCTTTCAAAAGAAGAAAGTGAGTGGATCGGGCTGCATGGTGCAATCCGGATAGGGTATCTGAATCAGGATGGAGGTATCAGCAGTGTAGATCCATCAACAGGTAAACTGACAGGTGTTATTACAGATTATGTGGATCTTGCAGAAAATTGTCTGCAAGGTCAGACTCTGGAATTTGAATTAAATGGATATGAGACAAGAAGTGAACTGCTTCAGGCATTGCTGGATGGAAAAATAGACCTGATTTTTCATGCAAACCAGAATCCATACTTTGCAGAAACAAATGGATTTGCTTTGTCGGATACGCTATTGACTCTCAATATGGCAGCAATTACGGCAAAGGATTCTTTTGATGAAAATAAAGAGAATATAGTTGCTGTTGAAAAAGATGATTTTGTATTGAAAGCATATCTTTCATACAATTATCCGCAATGGAAGGTTGTGGAATATGAAACATCAGATGCAGCAGTAAAAGCAATGCAGAAAGGGGAGACGGATTGTATTGTAAGCAATTCAGGTACTGTTTCAGACTATTTGAAAAATAATAAGCTTCATAGTGTTTTCCTGACAAAAGAAGCTGATGTTCCATTTGCTATTCTGCAGGGAGAACCGGTTCTTTTGTCCATTCTGAATAAAACACTGACATCTATGCCTACAACTCAATTTTCAGGTGCAGTAGTTTCGTATAATGCTTCCTTACGAAAAGTTACAGCGAAGGATTTTATTCAGGACAATTTACTGACAGTTTCACTTATCGCTGGAATTTCTTTTTTCGTTGTTCTGTGTATAATTCTTGATTCTTTGAAAAAATCAAAACGTGCGGAAGAAAAATCCAAGAAGTCTGCTGAGCAGGCATTGAAGCTGAATCAGGAGCTTGAAGAAAAACAGCAGGAATTACAAAATGCACTTGTAGAAGCACAGAGTGCCAATAAGGCTAAGACTTCCTTTTTAAATAACATGTCTCATGATATCAGAACACCGATCAATGGTATTATTGGCATGCTTACGATTCTTGAGAAAAGCGGAAATGATGCTGAGCGGGCAAAGGATTGCATGAATAAAATACATGAGTCATCGAAACTGCTACTATCATTGATAAATGATGTTTTAGATATGGCAAAGTTAGAATCAGATACAGTGGTTTTTGGTGATGAATCCATCAATCTGGATCAGGTATGTCAGGAAATCACGGAGTCACTATCTTTTCAGGCAGAAGAAAAAGGACTTCATGTTATAGGAGAACATGATGATTACAGTGGTATATATGTTTGGAGCAATGCAGTTCATCTGAAAAAAATATTGATGAATCTGTTTACAAACAGTATGAAGTACAATAAGGTGAATGGTTTTATTTTCATGAGTATGAGAACGATTGAAAGATCAGAAGATCACATGACATGTGAATTTAAAATAAAAGATAATGGAATTGGAATGTCAGAAGAATTTATAAAAAATGAATTGTTTACTCCATTTGTACAGGCAGATAATTCCCCACGTTCTGATTATAATGGGACAGGTCTGGGAATGCCTATTGTGAAACAACTTGTAGAAAAGATGGGCGGAACCATAACAGTTGAAAGCAAGCTTGGTGAAGGAAGCTGTTTTACTGTAATACTTCCATTTAAAATTGATACGAATGCACGGCCGGAAGAAAAAGAAGATTTCAATGCAGATATATCAGGTGTCCGGATATTATTGGTTGAAGATAATGAGCTGAATGCGGAAATAGCAGAATTTATGCTGACGGAAAATGGGGCTAAAGTAGAAACAGTGAAAAATGGGTTAGAAGCTGTTCAGCACTTTGAAGCCTGCGAATCAGGAACATACGATGTTATTTTAATGGATGTCATGATGCCGGTGATGGATGGGCTTACTGCCACAAAAACAATAAGATCCCTGGAACGGCAGGATGCAAAAACAATCCCTATCATTGCTATGACTGCAAATGCATTTAGGGAAGATGCAGAAAAGTGTATGGAAGCAGGAATGAACGCACATCTTGCAAAGCCGCTGGATGCGGAAAAAATTAAGCAGACCATAAGCGAAGAGTTGAGAAAGCAAAATGCCTGTCATAAATGATTATGAGGCAACCGCAGCAATCAGGAGCCTTCCAGATGCATGGGAAAAGCAGACAGGAAATATAGAGAGAGGATTTTGTTATGACAGAAATTAATTTATTTCCGAAGCAACCGCAGTCTGTGACTGTTTTGGTTTTTATAACTGTGCTGATCGTTCTGCTTCTTATATAAAGTTGTTATATGGTCTGTCTTTTTATTCCTTAGAAGAAGCAGGCTGTGAAAATTCATATGTCTTTTTGGGACTGAAATAATTACTTAAATGAAAAACTAATTTCCAGCTAACGCAATCCGATTTTTGTTAGCTGACAGCTAATCAAAATCACCGGTTTGCAAACATGGGTTTTAGGAAGTCCAGCTAACATTTGGGTTCCGCTTTGTTTACACCCCCTTATTTGGGGATGTAAATCAGAGAAAAGGCGGGAAAAGAAACAATCTCTCCCAAACCTGCAAACATAAATTAGCTGAAACAGTACTCAATTCTATTAGCTACAGCTAATGGTCAAACAGCAATGTCTGTTTGGAACTTTACTATCTATAAAAGTTCCAGGCAGGCATTTTTTAGTGTCCTGAATCCTGGAGAAAAGGAGTCAAGATGACTGAACTAAACAGACAATCAGAAGAAAACGAAGAAAGAATCATAGAAATTGAGATTGAGCGTCTTCGACCGTTCAAACAGCATCCGTTTCAGGTGAAAGATGATAAGGAAATGTTTCTTCTGCAGGAAAGCATTGAGAAGTATGGCATCTTAAATCCGCTGATCGTCAGACCAGTACCGGATGGCTACTATGAGATCATATCCGTCCACAGAAGAAAACATGCTGCGGAGAAACTAGGATACCGTAAAGTACCGGTAATTATCCGAGTATTGACTGAAGATGATTCCATTTTAAGTATGGTGGACTCGAATCTTCACAGAGAACGGATGGAGTAAGTCATCAGGCACCAACCCTGTATGATGTTGTCCCAAAAGAAGAAATTGCTGAATTTGAAGAGCTTATGCGCAAAACCATAGCTGACATTGTATCAGAAGCCAGTAGCGTTGCCTGTTGGGTGTATGTGCAGAAATATGTGAAACAGAAAACTCTTGATGAAATGCTGCAAGAATTGCCAGGAGCAGGCCAGTTTATCATTGTCATGGATACTTGATTCGAAAGACTGATGGCGGATCAATAGAAGTTGTGATAGAATGAAGAAAACGATTTGATGTGCAAATCGGAAGTTGGAGGATACACGCATGAAAATTGTAATCATTAATGGAAGTGCCAGAAAAGGAAATACGCTGGCAGCAATCAATGCATTTATAAAAGGAGCGTCAGAAAAGAATAAAATTGAAATCATTGAACCCGACAAACTCAACATTGCACCATGCAAGGGATGTGGTGTCTGTCAATGCTCTAAGGGATGCGTCGATAAGGATGATACAAATTCTACAATTGATAAAATTGCTGCTGCAGATATGATTCTTTTTGCTACACCAGTTTATTGGTGGGGAATGTCAGCACAATTGAAACTTATCATTGATAAGTGCTACTGCCGTGGATTGCAGTTAAAAAACAAAAAAGTTGGCACAATTGTTGTAGGGGGGTCTCCTGTAGGCAGTATCCAGTATGAGCTGATTGATAAGCAGTTTGACTGTATGGCAAAATATCTTTCATGGGATATGCTTTTTAAAAAATCATATTACGCAACAGCCAGAGATGAACTTGAAAAAAATAAGGATTCCATGAACGAACTTGAGTGGATCGGAAAAAATTTATAAAGCACACACCAAATTCCTGTTTTTAAAGCTGTACATGAAAATGTATGGCTTTATTTTATAAAAACACATTGACAATTATCTATGTATATGCTAATCTACACACATAGATAAATATCAATGCGAGGTAAATGAAATGGAACTAACAAATGTTGCATTAATCTGCAAGGCACTTGGAGATTCAAACAGATTAGAAATAGTGCAAATGTTGTCAGATGGCGAAAAATGTGGATGCAGGCTCTTGGAAAAATTTGAAATTACACAGCCAACCCTGTCTTATCATATGAAGATACTGGTGGAATGTGGATTGGTGAATGATCGCAAAGAAGGTAAATGGCATCATTACTCTTTGAATTGTGATACTTTATTAGAATTCAAGAATTTTATTGGCAGTTTGACATGTGAGTCATGCTGTGACAAAAAAGATAGCTGTTGTTAGAGGGGAAATGCTAAGATGAAGTTTTTTCAAAAGTATTTATCTGTGTGGGTCATTCTATGCATGATCATCGGTGTATCCATAGGACATTTTTTCCCGATGATACCCAATATATTAAATAAGTTTGAATATGCAGGGATATCTATTCCTATGGCTGTATTAATCTGGATTATGATTTATAATCCTATAAAATGTCTGTGATTCAGTTCTTTATCTTTGTTTTTTGTTATCATACTCCTCCTTCCGCTGAGACTATTCCTCCCGCCGGGAGTCCACGTATTTCAATATCGGCTGTCCCTTCCGATATTAGAAATAGTGCTGTGAACACCTTTAGGTGGAACCAACAGACAAGTGAAACGTCTGTTATTGAGAGGGTATGGGGAGATTCCCATCAAGATAAATCCCATAGGAGAACAGGATGCCAAACGGCAATACTGTTAAACATGGGTGGATTTTGCTCTTATTTGTATCCCTCTATATAACGAAACGCTCAGAGGCTGTTTTACAGTGGGGGAAAAGAAAAAATATCAAAAAAATGATGATTAATGGTGAGCTTGTGATAGAATAGATAAAAGAGAAAAGCATAAAGGACGTAGTTGTGGAGAATATTTGTTATGATTAGAAAGTTGCTGAACGAAGATATCGATAGAGTTGCTGACATATGGTTAAAGACAAATCTGAAAGCACATTATTTTATTTCCAATCAATACTGGAAAAGTAATTATGAATTAGTGAAAGAAATGCTGTCACAATCCGAAGTTTATGTGTTTGAAGCAGATAAAATGATACAAGGATTTGTAGGACTAAATGATGAATATATCGAAGGTATTTTTGTCTCTGATGAAATGCAGTCATGTGGCATAGGTAAGCTTTTATTGGATTATATTAAGGATAAAAAAGTCAGCTTACGATTAAATGTATATCAGAAGAATGCCAGAGCAATTTCTTTTTACCAAAGAGAAGGGTTCATTATTCAATGTGAAGGTTTGGATGAAGATACTGGTGAAAAAGAGTACACTATGCTATGGAAACAAAAATAGAAATCGGAAGTTGTGGGAATAAAAAATATGGAATTAAGACTATTGCGCTATTTTTTGACGGTGGCAAAAGAACAGAGCTTTACAAAAGCAGCAGAACAATTGCATATTACCCAGCCAACGCTATCCAGACAAATGGCGGCATTTGAAGAGGAGCTTGGAGTAACATTATTTATTCGAAGCGGGAAGAAAATTTCGCTTACTGAAGAGGGGATTTTATTAAAAAGGCGTGCCCTGGAGATCCTTAATCTTGAGGAAAAAACACTTGAGGAACTGAAAGGAAAAGAAGATGTTGTAGAGGGAAATATAACCATTGGATGCGGTGAATTTGCAGCGGTGGAGACATTGGCGGAGATATGTAAAACATATAAAGAAAAATACCCGCTGGTTCAGATTGTATTGCATACTGCAACAGCAGATGCAGTGTATGAGATGATGAACAAAGGACTTGTAGATATTGCATTATTCATGGAGCCGGTGGACACCGAAGGGCTGGATTATATCCGGATCACAGATTGCGATCACTGGTGTGTTGGAATGCGGCCGGATGATCCGCTGGCAGAAAAAGAGTTTATAAGAAAAGAAGATCTTATTGGAAAACCATTGATCCTGCCGGAAAGAGTAAATGTTCAAAGTGAACTTGCCAATTGGTTTGGAAAAGACTTTTCGAAACTGCAGATTGCTTTTACAAGTAATCTTGGAACGAATGCCGGAGTTATGGCAGCAAATGGACTGGGCTATCCGGTATCCATCGAAGGTGCTGCAAAGTATTGGCGGGAGGATATTCTTGTACAGCGAAGAATTTCTCCTGAAATCACAACAAGTACTGTGATTGCCTGGAGACGAAACATTCCATATTCTCTGGCGGTCAGTAAAATGATAGAAGAAATAAATGCTTTTCAGGCATAGAATGGAATTCAATATAAGCATTAGACATAATAAAAATATCAGGTATAAAATAGATGTATAAGAGAAATTCAAATCTTATACATCTATTTTTATACAAGAAATTTGCAAAGAAAGGGGCTTTTTATTATGAGTAAAAAATTAGTGGCATTTTTTAGTGCAAGCGGAACAACAAAAAAAGTAGCAGAGATGATTGCAGAGGAAGCAAAAGCTGATTTATTTGAGATTGAGCCAAAAGTTACATATACAAAGGCTGATCTTGACTGGATGAATAAAAAATCCCGGAGCAGTGTGGAAATGAGTGATAAGAAATACAGACCAGAGATCATGAAGAAAGAGATAGATATGAGTTCTTATGATGAAATCCTTCTGGGATTCCCAATCTGGTGGTATGTAGCTCCGACAATTGTCAATACATTTTTGGAAGCCTATGATTTCAGTGGCAAAAAGATTGTGCTCTTTGCAACATCCGGTGGAAGTGGATTCGGTAATACTGTAAAGGAATTACAGCCATCTGCACCGGATGCAGTTATCACAGAAGGCAGCCTGTTAAACCGTGGAACAAAAAAGGAAATCAGTGAGTGGGTAAAATCTTTATAAATAACAGTGCTATGGAGGTATACAGAAAATGGGAAAAATAATACAGACAGCAGGAAGAAATGCACTTGGTGAATTTGCACCGGAGTTTGCACATTTTAACGATGATGTCCTTTTCGGTGAAAACTGGAATAACCAGGATATTGACGTAAAAACAAGAAGTATCATCACAGTGGTTGCTCTGATGGCTTCCGGAATTACAGATTCTTCTTTAAAATATCATCTTCAAAATGCAAAAAATCATGGTGTAACACAAAAAGAGATCGCCGCAGTAATCACACATGTCGCATTCTATGCAGGATGGCCAAAAGCATGGGCTGTTTTCAATCTTGCAAAGGAAGTGTGGGAGACAGGCGAAGGAGATTTGCCATACGAAGAGGAAGCGATGCGGGCGCATGCAAAAGAGATGGTATTTCCAATTGGTGCACCAAATGATGGCTTTGCACAGTATTTTTCTGGCAGAAGTTTTCTTGCACCGATCTCCACTTCTCAGGTTGGCATTTTCAACGTGACATTTGAACCCGGATGCAGGAATAATTGGCATATTCATCATGCAAAAAGCGGTGGCGGGCAGATCTTAGTATGTGTAGCCGGCCGAGGGTTTTATCAAGAAGAAGGCAGGGATGCGGTAGAAATGAAACCGGGTGACTGTATTAACATTCCGGTAGATGTAAAGCACTGGCATGGGGCCGCTCCGGATGAATGGTTTTCCCATCTGGCAATTGAGGTGCCGGGAGTGGATTGTTCCAATGAGTGGTGTGAGGCGGTATCGGAGAAAGAGTACGCTGGATTAAGATAAGGAGAGCACTATGGAATACGGTAAACTCGGAAATACAGATATAGAAGTGTCAAAATTATGTGTGGGCTGCATGAGTTTTGGGAAAGCTGGAACCATGCATGACTGGACGTTGGATGAAGCTGAAAGTGAGAATGTTATCAAGCATGCACTTGATTTGGGATATAACTTTTTTGATACAGCAAATGGATATTCAGCAGGAACAAGTGAGGAATATTTAGGTAAAGCATTGAAGAAAAATGTAGCGAGAAATCAGGTTGTGATTGCATCCAAGGTATATTTTAATGAAGGTCGTTTATCAAAACAGGCAATCATGAGGGAAATAGATGGAACTCTATCACGTCTTGGAACCGACTATCTTGATTTATATATCATCCATAGATTTGACTATGATACACCAATTGAAGAAACTATGGAGGCACTGCACGATCTGGTAAAAGCAGGAAAGGTCAGGGCACTTGGTGCATCTGCCATGTATGGATATCAGTTTTATAATATGCAGTTAGCCGCAAGAGACAATGGATGGACACCATTTTCTGCGATGGAGAATCATTATAATTTGCTTTACAGAGAGGATGAGAGAGAATTGCTACCAATTTGTAAGCAAATGAAAGTTTCGTTAATGCCGTATAGCCCTCTTGCAGCCGGAGCATTTGACATTAAATTAACTGCCGAAGACCTTGCATATCTTGAAGAGCCATATGTTCCACATGAGATAGTTGGTGCAATTGATAAAAATCCGGCGCAAGGTGTTATTTTGCTTGATGAAAAGAAATAAAGTTTCAGTAATCATAGAGTGTATGGATTCAATTCCATATGCTCTTTTTCTTTTACTTAATTTCAAGAAAAATGCAGAAATCTAATGTTACGAGTTTCTTACGAGTGGTATTAAAAAAAACTCGCAAGAAAACTCGTAAGAAAAAAAGTAAAAAAATTGCTTTTGACCACTGTAAAACAGGCTCTGAGCGTTTCGTTATATGAAGGGATAATTTTTCTTTCATAATTCAAAGAAAAGAGGACAAAGAAATGTCAGAGAACAGAAACTTCTTGATGTGGAGAAGGGAAATTATCAGGACACAGAATTTATGAGCGAGATTGAAGAGCTGATCACGGATCTGGTAAAGACCTATAAGGTAATCAGGGAAGTCAGAGCCGGGAAGCTCCGGTACAAAATGTAAGCTGGAATCGGGGCACACAGGAGATGCCCTGGGATGAAAGGGAGAAGAACAGAGGGACGCAGTGGAGGGGAAATGTAAATAGCAGAAGCAGGAATGAAGGGATACAAGAGCAACAAATATCATATCCCGTTGCAAAAACTGCCAATCACAGTTGGAAAAATGGCAGGAGCAGTGGATCTTGTGTTAAATGATCAGAGTGTAAGCCGCCTTCATGCAAGAATATCAAGGAATGGAAACCGGTTCTTTATTACGGATCTCAACTCGACGAACGGAACCTTCCGGAACGGGATGCGGTTAGAACCAAACGCTTAAGGAAATGCTGAATAAAGCAGCTACCGAAACACTATTTCCGGATATTTCGATTAATCTTCTCAAACTCCCTTCCTCCCAGGGTATTGTGGGTGAGAAGTCTTTTGTTGCTTCCCGCTAATGCATTTTTCCGGTATTGTCCAGGGGTACAGCCGTTATGCTGACGGAACTGTCTGCAGAAATGCTCTACATTATTATAACCACATTGCTCGGAAATGTCGCGGATGGAGTATTCGCTGTACTCTAATAAATCCTGTGCACGGCGCAGACGTCCTTCGATGACATTGTCCATGCAGGAGGAGCCAAATTGGCGGTGATAGAGAGTCTGAAGATGACTGGGACTTAAGTGAAGCTTCGCAGCCATCATGTTTATATTCCATGGAAGCTGAGGATTATTGTAGATCATCTTATGCAATGCAGCCAGCTCATGATCGTGAATACCCGGGGACTCATTCTGGGTTCCTTCTCTTAATTTGGAGAACAGAACCCGCAGCAGGTGAGTAATGTTTGCTTCGCTTTCAGAGGAGAAAAAGGCAGACTCCCAGGTTAGTAATTTAAAAAGCTGATGACAGTATTCCGGATCTGTTACGGGAAATGGGGTGTTTGTTAACGGAAACAGCTTCACGAAGGAGTGATCGGAACGAAAACGAATCCAGTCATTCCGGTATTCTTCACCGGCAGCACGGTAATAAATCCTGCTTCCTGGTGTATACAGAATAGCAGAATTGGCGGCTGTCCGCATTAGTCTTCCGTCTATGAGCAGCTCCGAGGGAGAGTCGAAAAGAAGCAGAAGATAGCCTGTAAAGCCATTTGGAACATCATATATAAAATCTGAGGGGTGAACGGCACTGTAGCCGACAAATTCAATTTCAGTCATCTGGAATCTCCGTTCTGATACATCAGAGGATATATCAATTTTCTTATAGTATAAATCATTGGAAACTTTAAATCAATGCGATAGTATCAGATTAATATGGCAATCGTCATCAGAGAGCTGCGGATCGTGCAGCGGTCAGACATCTGATGCGTGACTGCATAGGAACATGATTTAGAAGAAGGAGATACATGCATGGCAAATTTGGGTGGAGCAACAGAGAATGACAGAAAAAAGATCGTGATTACAAAGGATTCAAAGGCCTTTTTTCATAATAATGCAGATTATTGTGTGGGAACCGGAAGAATGGGGCTTGCATTGACAGAAGAATATCAGGAGGAGCTGCGCTTGGTTCAAAAGGAAATCGGATTTAAGCATATCCGGGGACATGGATTATTCTGTGATGATATGGCGATCTTTCAGACCTATGAGGAGGATGGTAAGGTAAGGGTCGAGTACAACTATACTTATCTGGATAGAGTAATGGATGCCTATAAGAAGGTGGGGCTGAGACCTTTTCTTGAACTGGGTTTTATGCCTAAAAAGTTGGCAAGTGGAAGCCAGACTATCTTTTACTGGCAGGGAAATACCACTTCTCCAAAAGATTATGATATGTGGTGTAATATGGTGCATTCATTGCTGCGGCATCTGATGGGACGCTATGGAGAAGAGGAAGTTATTCAATGGCCCATTGAAGTATGGAACGAGCCCAATCTTTGCGGCTTCTGGGAAAATGCGGATATGCAGGAATATTTTAAGCTGTTCCATAGAACCTTTGATGCCATAAAGGAAGTGAATCCGGGATTCCGTGTAGGAGGCCCTGCTGTTTGTGGAGGAACGGATGAGAAATGGATTCAGGCATTTATGGAATATTGCCATGAGAATCACATACCTGTGGATTTCGTAACCAGACATCATTACACCATTGATCCGCCGGAATGTATTGGACATTATGCATATTCTGAACTGATGAAGGCAGAGGACGGCTTTGCCAATTTAAAAACAACCAGAGATATTATTGATAGTTTCCCGGAATATAAGGGTCTGCAGATTCATATCACGGAGTTCAACAGCTCCTATACTCCTCAGGGCGTCATTCATGATACAAACCTGAATGCGGCCTTTATAGCACAGCAGCTTTCCAGATTGGGAGATGTGAATGAATCCTATTCCTACTGGACATTTGGTGATGTGTTTGAAGAGCTGGGAGTTCCTTTTACACCATTCCACGGCGGCTTTGGACTGGTTGCCAATGGCTGTATTACCAAGCCGACCTTCTGGACATTTGCTTTTTACAAAAAGCTTGAGGAAAGTGAAGCCAATTGTGTATATAAGGATGACAATATTGT
Organism: Ruminococcus sp. RTP21484sp1_RTP21277st1_D2_RTP21277_210401; assembly: GCF_040924225.1. Lineage (NCBI taxonomy): Bacteria > Bacillati > Bacillota > Clostridia > Eubacteriales > Oscillospiraceae > Ruminococcus > Ruminococcus sp. RTP21484sp1_RTP21277st1_D2_RTP21277_210401. The sequence goes on from NZ_JBCOMJ010000012.1 coordinate 49,510, forward strand.
CGTTTTGAAACGTGCAAACGGTGATTATCTAGGTGTAGCCTGGAATATTGCCCGTAAAAGTACAGAACAGGGTAAAGAAAAAATGCTGTTGGAGTTTACATTTCCGGCTGAACAGGAGGAGTACTGCTTCCTGACTAAGACGGTAGATGAGGAAACATGTAATCCCTTGAAGGTATGGCATGATATGGGAGAACCTGCCAATCTGAGTGAGGAACAGACGAAGCTGATTCGGGAATCATCCAGACCTTTTGTAAAAACAGAGCGTAAAAAGCAGGAGGACGGAAATATCTGCGTAGAGCTTCCTGTAAACGAAAACGGTGTGGTTTATTTCGAACTGAATGCCGGAAAGGTGAATCCGGATCGAGGATATGACTATGATCGTGTGGTCAGTTTGAAGGCTTAAACTAGCACCCAGTAATTTCAAAATTGGTTCTAAATAGTTACCAATTCTGGTACGATTGATTTTTGAGGCGCCTCTTACCGGAAGACGCACCTTGTTTTTAGTAGAAAGGCAGGAACAATATGGATCATTCAGCAATTTTACCAAACGGAAAATCCTTTGAATTTTGGGAGGTGCCGGTAACTTATAAAAAAGAAATTCATGTTAATCAGAATCACCCTATGGCAGATGATGCAAATGAGGGTACTTTGGAGAAACCGCTGAAAACAATTAATGCTGCGGCAAAGCTGGCAACAGCAGGCAGCCGTGTTTTGATTCATGGTGGGGAATATCGGGAGTGTGTGCACCCAACAGCCGGAGGATCATCTCCGGAGAATATGGTAAGTTTTGAAGCTTATGGAGACGATGAGGTTGTTATTAAGGCCTCTGAATTAGTTACAGATTTTAACCCCAGCACCGGTTGGCGTGTTCAGGGGAATTTTAAAGATGAAATAGACAGGGAAAAAATCCGTATATGGGAATATCGCCTGAATCCAGAACTTTTCAAAGGATATAACCCGTTTTGTGCGGTTAATATATTACACGACAGGTTATTTATTGAATATGAAAAAACAGATATGACTACTTATCTGAACCGAAGAGGAATGATTTTCTGTGATGGAAAACCTCTGCAGCAGGTGGCTTTATATAATCAGATGTCCAAATGTCAGGGAAGCTACTGGGTAGAAGCCAATGGACAGACGGTTCATTTCCGTCTGCCGGGAGATGCAGATCCTTCAGACCATAAGATTGAGATTACATGCAGAGAGCAGTGCTTCGCACCGGAGTTCCCCTTCCTTTCTTATATTAAAGTAAAGGGAATTATCTGTGCCCATGCGGCTACAGGAGCACCGGTTCCTCAGCGGGGAGCTCTTTCCTGTTACAGAGGCCACCACTGGATCATCGAGGACTGCACCATTGACTGGTCCAATGCGGTAGGCATCGATGTAGGAAATGAATGCTGGCATCACGAACTGATTCCGGGACAGGTGATCGGTCACAGCGTAGTGAGAAGATGCACAATCAAAGATGCGGGAGTATGCGGCATCGCCGGACTTTTTGCTGCTCATATGCTGATCGAGGACAACCTGATCGAGGGAACGGGCTGGCAGAAAATGGAGCTTTCCTGGGAAGCAGGAGCTATCAAGCTTCATAACAGTGTAGATGGCCTGATCCGTCACAATGTGTTTCGGAATACATTCCGGGCGGATCATATTTGGCTTGATTGTGGAAACGAAAATAACCGAATTACAGGAAATCTGTTCCTGGATGGCAAGGAGCAGAGAGAAGCTATCTTTATTGAGTGTACAAGAGATGGAGTCAACCTGATCGATAACAACATAATCTGGAATGTAGAGGGACGTTTTGATCCGAAGAAAATTCCGGTTGAGCCTGGATCAACCGGCTGGTACAAGATGGAAGAATATGATGTCGTGAACGGTTACGGTATTTATGGCGAAGGCACGGATCACCTAAGAATTGTGAATAATCTCATAGGAAACTGCCGCAGTGCAGGATATTTCGCAAAGCCTGTTTCATTTCGGGCGGAAGGAATGAACAGAGGCGGAACTTCTGTGGATGCAAAGCTTATCAATAATATTTTCTATCATTGCGAGGAGGCGGCTATAAAGATGCCCACCAAGGCCAACGAGGCAGAGGGTAATTGCTACGTAAAGGAAGAGGGCGGTTACCTGAGAATCCTTTATCCACAGCCTCCGGTATGCCTGCATCTTCCTGCTTGGCAGGAATTTTACGGCTTTGACCTGCATGGACAGGAGGCCTGGTTTGACGTTGATGTTGATACAGAAAAGCTGACTTTTACCTGCAAAAAGGCGGCAAAGAAACCCTTTGCGTTCCCAGGTGAACTGGAGAAAAGAAATTTTGTATTTGAACCGGAAAAGACGCGATCAGTAGATGCAAGTGCATTGATACAGGCAGATTTTTATGGAATAGAAATTGAGAACGGAAGATGCCTGCCGGGACCTTTTGCAGAGCTTGATCCTAACCGGATTTATGACATTGATCCCAGAAAGAAATAGTAAAATTAACGGAGGTAGGAATTATGCTAAGAACAGTACGGACAGAAAATGGATGGGTGAAAGGTATTGAAGCCGCAGACCCTAGGATAACTGCATTTAAGGGAATCCCTTTTGCGGCTCCTCCGGTAGGAGAGAACAGATGGAGAGCACCCCAGCCCTGTGAAGACTGGGATGGAGTTCGTGAATGCTATCGCTTTGCTCCGATTTCCATGCAGAGCGTCCCGGGAATCGGTGATAACGTGTATATCCGTGAGTGGCATGTGGATCCGGAAATTGCCATGGATGAGGACTGTCTGTATCTGAACGTATGGACAGGTGCTAAAGAAGTAACAGAAAAACAGCCGGTTTTGGTATGGTTTTTCGGAGGAGGACTCCAGTGTGGATATCCTGCCGAAATGGAATTTGACGGAGAGAGAATTGCACGTCGCGGTGTGGTTGGTGTAACGGTAAACTACCGGGTTAATGTTTTTGGATTTTTGGCACATCCTCAGCTGACAGAGGAGCAGCCTGACGCACCGACTAATTTTGGAAGTCTGGATCAGCAGGCAGCACTTCGATGGGTACAGAGAAATATTGCTTTCTTTGGTGGAGATCCGGGTAATGTGACCATTGCAGGACAGTCAGCCGGAGGTGGAAGTGTTATGAGCCAGATGGCATGTATGGATAATGAAGGCTTATTTCATCGTGCAGTAGTGATGAGTGCAATGATTCGCTCTCCTTATCAGGTTGGAGGAATCGGAGTGCCGGAGGAATTGTGGCATGCTGAGGAAAATGGACAGCATTTTCTTTCTTTCCTGGGTTGCTCAACTATTGAGCAGGCTCGTAAGCTGGATGCGGCTACGATTCGTGACAAGTATGAGGAATATACCAAAATATTTCCGGCTATGTTTACCGTATTGGATCACAAGTTCTGTGTAGGTGACCCAATGGTTCTTTTCATGGAAGGCAAGCATGTAAATGTTCCCGTTATGTCTGGAAATACTTCAGATGAATTTCCCAGTTATATAGAAGCTTCCTCAAAAGAAGATTTGAAAAAGAAAGCAGAAGAGATTTTCGGAAAGAATGCTGAGACCTTTTTGCGCTTTCCCGAGGCAATGCGGGAGGATTCTGATGGAAAGTATGCGAAGGTAAACGGAATTGAATGTACGATCAAGTGTCTTTTTTCAGATAAAAAAAGTGCAGGTGAAAAAAAGCCCTACTATTATTACAGGTTTGATGCAGATATTCCAGGATGGGATAATGCCGGAACCTTCCATTCTGTAGATTTATGGTTTTTCTTTGAAACACTGGCGAAATGTTGGAGACCCTTTGTGGGGCAGCATTACGATCTTTCCAGAATGATGTGCAATTACTGGGTGAATTTCATAAAAACAGGTGATCCAAACGGCAATGATGCGGACGGAAAGCCAATGCCCTACTGGTATCCATATGAAAAAGAAAAGCCCTGTGAGATGATCTTCATGTCAGATAGACCGGTAGTGAACTGCGGATGGGTGACACCCTTTAAGGAATTTTTACAAGAACAGATCAAGAAAACCCTTTCGATAGGAAAGATTTTCCATAAAGAATGGCTGGAGCCGATATGGGAAGGTGGGTATTGCTTCCGGGAAACCTTTGCAGCAGTTGCTGATGAGAATGGATGCAGGGCTTCTTTCTTGTGGACTCCAAAAGAAGTTTTGTCCGTAGAAAGCTATGACGGGGAAACAGTATATGAAGAGGGGATCGATTACCTTGTAGAGGGAGATGAGCTGGTAATTCCTGAAGGGAGTCACATACCGGTAACCGGATGGGATACCTTCCTCTATCCGGACTTTGATACGGCAAAGAAGGCAGGAGAAGCAAGCGAATTTGCAAAAGATTTCGGTCCGCTAGTGACTACCAACGGAAAATTCTTAAACCTATGTGCCGTAGGCAATCCGAAGCTTGTTACAGAGAAACAGATCGCAGTTACCTATAAGGCAACGAAGAAGGAGTTACTTTCCGCTCCGGAAAGTCAACTGGACAAACTGCCGAAGCTCTCTGCAAAGCTGGAAGTAGGAGAACCCGTTAAGATCGTTTTGTATGGGGACAGCGTGTGCTGTGGCTGTGACTGCAGCGGTATGTATGGACAGAAGCCGGGACAGCCTACCTGGGCAGAGCTGCTGTTCCATCAGATGGAGGAAAAATGGCAGAGTCCGGTATGCTTCCACAACACATCGGTAGGAGGAGTGGATTCCGAATGGGCAATCGAAAATTCATCACAGCGTGCAGCCAACTTCCATCCGGATCTGGTTATTCTTGGTTTTGGAATGAATGACCGTTGCGGTATGGAAGAATACAGAAATAAAACAGGCAGACTTATAGAGGCAATCCGGAAGGTTAGTCCGAAAACGGAATTTTTATTGATTGCGTCTACGCTTCCCAATGAACTGGCTGCTACGGAGCCACATCATTTCTGGGCACATCAGGATGAATACAGTGAAAGTCTGAAGGGCTTAGAAGGTATGGGAGTTGCTATAGCAGATATACAGGCAGTTCAAAAAGAAATCGGAAAGAGAAAACGATACATTGATATAACCGGAAACTGGTTAAATCACCCCAATGATTATCTTGCCAGAATTCTGGCACAGGTAGTGATCAAAACTCTTGGAATGTAAAAAAGGAGCCTACAATGAGCAAGTTAAAGATTAAAACAAAGGAAAGACGATTTGAGACAGCCAGGGATTTATACGGAATCTTTTTTGAAGACATTAACCGTGCCGGAGACGGAGGACTTTATCCGGAAATGCTTCGAAACAGAAGCTTCGAAGATTCCGTTTTACCGGAGGGTTATATACAGCAGGAGGATGGCATCTATGTAAAAACCGTATCCGGATGGCTGGATGAGTTTTGCAACGGAGAAGGCTTATGCCGCTGGGTAAAGGGCAACAATATTCCGGAGACAGAAATACCGGCATGGTATACACACAATGCAAAGATGGAACTGGAACTGACGGATACCCTGAATGAACATCGGGACGCAGCTCTGCGTATGCAGTTTGAAAAGGACGGATCTCTGACTAATACCGGTTACTGCGGTATATCCGTAAAGGCTGGAGAAAGTTACTCTTTGTATTTATTTGCAAAAGCAAAGGAAGAAATAGGACTGGACGTAGCGATCGAATACCAGGGAAAAGTACTGACTGGAAACAGTCTGGTGGTTTCCGGTCAGGAGTATACAAGATATGACATGAAGCTGACAGCAGCTGAGGATTGTCACGAGGCACAGCTTACTATTTCCTGCAAAGAAGGCGGAGAGGTTCTGCTGGGATTTATTTCACTAATGCCTGACAATACCTACATGGGGCATGGACTCAGAACAGATCTTGTAGAAAAGCTTAAGGGAATGAGTCCAAAGTTTATGCGTTTTCCCGGAGGCTGTATTGTGGAAGGAACGACACCGTCCACAGCGATGAGATTTCGGGATACGGTAGGTCCGGCATGGGAAAGACCCAGTAAGCTGTTTGTATGGCATTACAGAAGTACATTAGGACTTGGCTTTCATGAATATCTGCAGCTTTGCGAGGATCTGGGGATGGAGCCCCTGTATGTATGTAACTGCGGAATGACCTGTCAGGGAAGAAAGAGTGTCCTTCTGGAAGGAGAGGCTCTTGATGAAATGGTACAGGATACACTGGATGCCATTGAATATGCTATCGGCTCTAAGGAAAGCAAATGGGGAAGGCTTCGTGCTTCTATGGGGCATCCGGAACCCTTTAAAATGACCTATCTGGAAATTGGTAATGAAAACTGGGGGCCGGATTATGAAAAGCGATACAACATGATTTATAAGAAGGTAAAGGAACTGTATCCCCAGATTAAAACCATAGCCAATGAGCATGTAGAGAAAAATGGTTGTCCTGCCGAGTGCGTGGATGAACATTTTTACAATACAACAGAGTTCTTTGCAGAACGTGTAAATTATTATGATGACTACGATCGTAAGGGACCAAAAATCTTTGTAGGAGAGGTGGCTGTAAACGAAGGCAACTATATGGGACAGTTGTATGCGGCTTTGGGAGAAGCGGCTTTCCTTATGGGTATTGAGAAAAATCAGGATATCGTAACATTGGCCTCTTATGCTCCATTATTTGAAAATGTAAATTACAGAGCGTGGTATCCTAATCTGATTCGTTTCAATAATCATCAGAGCCTTGGAATTCCTACTTATTATGTCTGGAAAATGTTCGGTCAAAATCGCGGAGAATATGTGGTGCGATCCGAAGATGAGGGAGGACGTGTTTATCGTCCGAGAACCGGAATGGCATCTTTAAAATCCAATAAGGAACTTCGCTTCAGAAATCCCATTTGGAATGGAGAAGAAGCAAAGATTACTCATGAATTAATGGGACATGTGCAGGATACAGAGGATGGCCGCCTGCTTCAGCTTCCGGATGAGGAGCAGAAAAAGGAATTTCACAGTATTCTGGAATGGGCTGATGAGACCAAGAGCTTTGTGGTATTTGGAGAAGAAGACCAGACTTATGGAAGATTTGAGACCGATATTTTTGTTGAGGAAAATGCTTACTTCGAGTTGGGTATATTCAGTGCCAGGGTGGTTCGTTCCTATTATGAGGAGCAGCTCGTGATTACGGCCGGAGTGGAAAAAGAATGGGATGCAGCTCTGGTGCGTCCGTTCCTTTGGAAGGTTAATGGAGGACAATGTTCACTGGAAGAGTTTGGCTATATGCATGACAACAAGCTGACTGAGGACTTTGCTATTTCAGTAAAACCGGGAGAATATCACCGCTTTGGATATGAAACGGACGGAAAACAGATTCGCCTGTATGTTGATGGTGAGCTTCAGAAGGAAATTTCGATTCCCTACGGACCTGCTTTTGTTTCGGTAGTAACTGACACCAAGGACGAAATCATTATTAAGGCGGTTAATTTTGCAGGAGATGTGGATCCGGTTTCCATTACACTGGACTGTCAGGTACAGGGCGACTATACCGTAACACTTCTTAGCGGTGAAAAGGGGGATGAAAACAGCTTTGAAGAGCCGGAGAAGGTGAAGAATATTACCGTGAATATGCATGGCGCTTCCTCAGAGTTCGTATACGAGGCACCGCCATATTCTGTCAGTGCTTTGCGATTGAAGAAGTGCGAAGCGTTTTAGAGGTTGACGCTGAATAGAAGATAAGAGAATAGAAAGACAAATTTTATGAATTTACTGGTAAAAGACAAATGTTTTTATGAAAAAATGGCAGTTATCGCCATTCCGATTTCCTTGCAGAGCATGATCACCATCGGTGTCAATATGACCGATACCGTCATGGTGGGAATGCTTGGGGAAACCTCGCTTTCTGCTACGGCTCTGGCTAATCAGTTTGTGAATATATACCAGATCTGCTGTATGGGAATCGCCATGGGAGCCAGCGTGCTGACCTCAAGATTCTGGGGAATGCAGGATATTACTTCTCTGAAAAAGACCATAACCCTGATGCTGCGGCTTTGCATCGTACTTGCGGTTCTGTTTATGCTGCCAACCATATTGATCCCTCAGCTGCTTATGAGGATGTATACTAATGATAGTGTGGTAATTGCGCAAGGAGTTCAATATTTTAAGTGGATGGTATACTGCTATTTTCTGCAAGGAATGACCATGACCTGTACGATTGTGCTTCGAAGCGTCGGACAGGTGAATTTTCCACTCTTTACATCCATAGGCTCTTTTTTTGTAAATATACTGTTCAACTATATGTTTATATTCGGTAAGCTGGGAGTTCCCAGGATGGAAGTAGAAGGCGCAGGAGTGGGAACACTGATTGCCAGAGTATTTGAATTTTTGCTGATATGTGGATATTTTTTGTTTGTAGATCGCAAGATCGGCTATCGACTGAAGAATTTGCGGATGAAATGTAATTCCCTGATTAAGGATTATGTTTCTATCAGCATTCCGGTATTTGTTTCGGATTCACTGCTTGCTCTTGGTACTTCAGCGGTAGCAATGGTTATGGGAAGAATCGGAACGGGATTTGTATCGGCAAATTCAATAACAGTTGTTACACAGCAGCTTACGACCGTGATAATTCAGGGAATCTGTCACGCCAGCTGCATTATGACCGGTCACACATTGGGCCATGGTGAACGGGAAAAGGCACAGCAGCAGGCCTGGACATTCCTGATTCTTGGCCTGGTAGTGGGCATTTTAGGCGGAGGTCTGATCAAGGTATTAAGCAGACCCATTATCGGACTTTACAATATAACACCTGAAACGGCTCAGATTGCCGGTGAGCTTATGGACGCCATCGCATTTATTGTTATTTTTCAGTCTATGAACAGCATTCTGACAAAGGGAGTGCTCCGTGGCGGTGGTGATACGAAATTTCTCATGGTGGCAGATATTATTTTTCTGTGGGCTGCGTCATTGCCCCTTGGAATTCTGGCGGGGCTGGTATGGCATCTGGATGCTTTTTGGATCTATGTTTTTCTGAAAATAGATCAGATTTGTAAATCGATATGGTGTGTATTCCGCTTGAGGAGCGGAAAGTGGATAAAAACTTTTTCAAAGGAGAAAATGAATCATGCACAGTAAATTAGGCAATTACATTACATCCATTATTTTTTGACCCTGTTAACAAAAAGACATAAGAACGGCCTGAGAATACAGCCACAGATGGCTCTGAATAGTTATAAATTATAGATAGGATGTCAAAAAAGTTTTGATGGGTGGCTGGATAAACTGTAAACCAGAGCAAAATATGGTCAAAAAATTATCGACATCCGACCTCGCACATGTTATATATAAGTAATCTAATAAGAAAACAGTGTTATCATTACTGCATTGCTAAATGAGAATGGTAGCCATAAATATGAATTCGCAGGAACGGTAGAAAAATCAATGATTTCATTGACTTATCTTAACTCAAAATAATATAGGTTTCCAACGGGGACTCGAGCTCCTAAGCACTAGATGTGGGTTCGATTCCCGCACGGGACGTCCTATCAAAAGCGGAATGTATTAGAAAAATTTCTAATATAATTTCCGCTTTTTTGTTTTTTCAGAGGGAAAATGGAATGGAATATCAGCTAATACGGAAAGAATCCTATTAGCCGCTATCTAATAAAACGCACTGCTGGTATAATAGCTGGAAATAAATCGAAATTCTAATAAAAGAGAAAAGCCAGCTGTTTATTTGAGAAAGTGGATGTAAATTCAAGCTCCGATAAGAAAAAAGAGGAAGGGAAATATCCGGCGGTAATCTGATATTTTAGTTTTGTCTTCCAGCTCGGTCCTCGCTTATATTTGTCATAGACACATGTCTTGAAAAAATGATAGCGGAACAATATGTTGCTGTGATATAATAAAGTATTCGGAATATTTGGAAGAGAATGAAGAGAGGATATGAGTGAACGACATGAAGAAAACAAAAGAAGGAGTTAATTTGAAGAAAAAGAAATTCCTTAGACTGAAGAATACAGGTAGTATCCTTGTGCTTCTGGGGCTTTTGATAATTTTTGTAATAGCACTGTACACATTTATCCTGCAAAGTTCTTACACTAAGACCGCCCTTGATACAGAAATTGCGCGTGATACAGCGAGTGCAGATGCAGTACACAAACTTGTGGATGGAAGAATCGGCAAAGAAGATTTTGATCAAATCAAAGATCAATCTGATGAAAAGAAGCAATTATATAAGGATATTTCTTCATATTTCAATGAAATCAGAACACTGAATTCTACTCGATATATTTACACCGCTACAAAAAATGAAGAAGGAAAATTCGTTTATGTGGTAGACGGTTTGGATTCGGATGCGGATGATGTAAGACACCCTGGAGATTATATTGAGGAAGAAATGGTTCCGTATATTGATAGGGCTATTTCTGGGGAGAATGTGTACTCTCAGGATATCATTGATACAACATGGGGTCCGATTTTTACGGCTTGCTATCCTGTAAGCGCAAATCATGATGGGACAGGAGAAATCATTGGCGCATTTTGCATTGAAATGGATATGCAATCAGCTTATGGAATGGTTGAAGAGACAAATCATATTTCCATCATCTGCGGTTTAGTCGCAGGAGCTGTATTGCTTTTAATTTGTCTATATACCTATTATGTTTACCAGAAAAGCAAGGCAGAAGAGCAAAAACAAAAACAATTATTAATGACCGCCGCTGAGGAAGCAGATGCTGCCAACAAAGCAAAATCTGCGTTTTTGCTTAGTATTAGCCATGACATCAGAACGCCGATGAATGCCATTATTGGATTTACAAACATTGCGCTTCACCAGAACAAGGTTTCAGATATTCATGATAGCTTGGAGAAAGTTCAAAAAAGTTCGAATCATCTTCTCTCTTTGTTGAATGACGTTCTGGATTTTACTCGCATTGAAAGTGGAAAAGTTACTATTTCGCCCGAGCCAGTGGACATTACTCAATTGATAGATAACGTCCAGACGATTATGAATGGACTTCTTTATAATCGAGATCTTAAGTTTGAAGTACATCGAGAAATCCCAAAGAACCCATATGTCCTTGCGGATGTTGCGCGTATCCGAGAAGTTTTAGTGAATCTTCTTGGCAATGCTGTGAAATTCACAAAGGACGGCGGAAAGATTACTTTGGATATCAGCAGTTACCCAGGAGCGGATGAGAAACATATCATAACTCGTTATGTTGTTCGAGATAACGGTATTGGCATGAGCGAAGAGTTCCAGAAAAAATTATTCGATCCGTTTTCACAAGAAGATGATGCTAATGCCAGAACTCAATATAAGGGAACCGGTCTTGGTATGGCCATCACAAAAAAATATGTGGATATGATGGGCGGTTCGATTGCTGTTGAGAGCAAAAAAGGTGTAGGTTCTACATTCACAGTGGAGATCCCACTGGAGTTGCCAGAACAGGTTATTCAATCAGAACAAAAACAACGTCTACATAGAGATTTGATGGGTATTCATGTTCTTATGGCTGAGGATAATGATCTAAATGCTGAACTTGCTACGATAATACTGGAAGATGCTGGTATGACCGTAACACGCGCATCAGACGGAAAAGAAGTTGTGGATTTGTTTAAAAATCATCCACGAGGCACATACGATCTTATTTTGATGGATATTATGATGCCAAACATGGATGGACACCAAGCAGCAAAAGCCATTCGAGCCCTAGGTATAGAGCGGTCCGATGCAGTTACGATTCCAATTATAGCTTTGTCTGCAAATGCTTTTATAGATGATATTCAGGAATCCCTGGATTCAGGCATGAATGACCATATTTCCAAGCCGATTAACATGGAGGAATTAACTGATACAATTGCTAAATACATTAAACGTGACACATGTTTGGCAAAGGAACTGAAGCAGAAACAAAATGACGGTATCTGAATCCGCAGATCCATGATACAGAAAAGAGGACGATGATGGAAGTTCCAGAAGGAGTGGACGCAGAGTTACTTGCAAAAAGTTCTCAGCAATCTGGAAATGGCTGTGTTGCTGACATCATTAGCAAAATCAATGCAAGGGGAACATAATTAAGATAAAGGCAGACCGGTGGAGAGCAAAATCTCTACCGGTTTTATTTATGAGATCAAATCAGAGCATGTGAGAAAAAGAGGTAAAATCATAATAGGAATTGCTGTGCCTGGCACAGATCGAATATCCGCAAAAATAGAAGTAAAAGATGTGTAGATTTTTTAAAAAAATTATTGACGTGAGGAAAACCACGTGGTATGTTTTTTGAAAAAAAGAGATTATTTTAAAGGCAAACCTGTTGAAAGGCAGGGTCGCAAAGCCAAAAGGGACTAAAGTCAGAAAACTTGACCATGTCAGCCGGTTGCCACTGTTTCCATATCATCATAATATATGGAAAAGATGTTTGAACAGAAGAGATTCCGATACCTTTTATACTATATAGATGTGTGATTTAAAAAAAATATAGTAGGGACACTGGCAGATTTTGGCAAGTGTCCTTTTTGTATGCAAAAATGGGTAACAAAACTAGCAGGGACAGGTTTTCTGTATACAGATAAAAGCAAGATGAAGAAGGCATAAGACGGAGAGAGGATTTTTATAAAATGAAAAATTATGAAGACAAAATATATTCCTTAGGTGAGACTGTAACGGGGCAGACACAGGCCATGTCACAGGCCGTACAGAAAACACTGGAAAATAATGGCGGGGTAGGTATAATGACAGGATCTTATGACCAAAACCTGTCTATTTTGTCTGTGAATAATCTGCTGTTGCATAGTACAGGATATACATTCGATACTTTCATGGAACAGACAAAAGGCTCATTGAGAAACTTCTTTTATGACGAGGAAGATATACTGGAGCGAGACCGTTTTTTGCAGCTTCACGGAACAGGGGAAGCACAGATCCTTGCAGCAGACGGTACAGTGAAAAATGTACGGCTTTGTAAAGAGGATGCGACAGATGAGGCGGGCAGACAGATCTGGGTTATGTCCGTACAGGTCAACTGGGATCATGTAAATTTGACACTGCTCAATGAGGCTATCTGTTCCGGCTTCTGGTATTTTGACTGTGACGAAAACAGTGAGATTGTGAATGCGAACTGGAGTCATGAATTCCGAAAAATGCTCGGCTATCATGACACTCTGGACTTTCCGAATAAACTGGAATCCTGGTCAGATCTTCTGCATCCACAGGATAAAGAAAGAGTAATGGTACAGCTTCAGGCGGCAATTAAGGATAAGACGAACCAGATAAAATACCAGGTAGAGTATCGTATGAGAATGAAGGATAATCAATACCAGTGGTTTCGGGCATCTGCAGAAGTAATACGCCGTCTGGATGGTTCTGCCAGCAGGATTGCCGGGATTTTTGTTAACATTGATGGGGAGAAAAAAGAAAGCATGCAGGCACAAAAATCTGCTGCTTTCCACCGGGCTTTTACGAAAGCAGATTTGTGCGAGTATTATGTGAATCTGGAAGCGAATACTTTTGATACCTTTAAGGTTGAACCGTCCTTGATGACCGTCTTTGAACAGAGTTATACGTGGGATGAATTGATTCGGCATTTTGTGGATTCCTATGTTGTGGAGACAGATAAGAAGGCGGTATCCTCTTTTTACGACCGTGGTTATATTGCAGAAAGGCTGAAGGGTCTGGAAACCGAATTGGCTTTAGAGTGCCGTATCACTCTGAATGGAGAAGAACGATGGGTCCGCAATGTGGTCATACGTGGCGAAATAGAGGATTCAGAATATGCCATGATCTTTCTGCGTGATATCACAGAGGCAAAGGTAGAGAGCGCACGGCATCTGCAGATGGCAGCGGACAATGCTTCCATGGAGCAGCTGATCCAGAGCATAGTGCGTCTGGTTGACCGCTTTGTTGTCTGTGATCTGGAAAATGACAGATATGAATTCTACAATCTGAATGGACAGATGATATATAAACCTCTGGGATTTTATCATGATTTTCAGATGCAGGTTCTTGAAAAATATAAGACACTGGAACCATTGGAAGCTATAGATATCCTGGTAGCCCCGGATAATATTCGGAAAAAACTGAAAAGTGAAAATGATATTTATAAGTTTGAGTATTGCAGCCTGGATGAAAAGACTTATAAAATCGCTTCTTATATTCCCTTGGAATGGAAGAATGGAAAGCTGGAAAAGGTATTGCTGGCATCCATGGATGTGACACAGGAGAAGAAAGCAGAGATTGAATCCCGTCAGGCACTGAAAGAGGCTTACCGGTCCGCAGAAAACGCAAATCGTGCGAAAACAGAATTCCTTTCCAATATGTCCCATGATATCCGGACACCAATGAATGCCATTGTGGGTCTGACGGCAATCGCAGGAGCAAATATTGAGAGTCAGGACAGAGTTATTGAATGTCTCAGCAAGATTACAGAATCAAGCCGTCATCTGCTGGGACTGATCAATGAAGTGCTGGATATGGCACGTATCGAAAGCGGAAAAATGACGCTGGCACAGGAAGATTTCAATCTGTCAGATCTGGTAGATAATCTTATTACACTTACGAAACCGGTGCTTGATGAACATAAACATAATTTTGATATACACATCAATCATATTGAACATGAGGCTGTCTGTGGTGACAGCTTGAGGATTCAGCAGGTATTTGTGAATCTGATGAGTAATGCGATCAAGTATACACCGGATGGTGGAAATATTACTTTTTCCATAGAGGAAAAGCCAAATGGATTTTCAGAACTTGGATGCTATGAATTTACGATTGAGGATAATGGAATCGGTATGTCACCGGAATTCCAGAAAATCATGTTTGATCCTTTCAGCCGTGCAGATGACCACCGGACAACCAGAGTTCAGGGAACCGGTCTTGGAATGGCAATCAGCAGAAATATTGTGAACCTGATGAATGGTAATATTAAAGTGGACAGTACCTTACATAAGGGAACCAGAATTACGGTAACAATTTATCTGGAGCTTCAGGAAAAAGAAAAAGAACAGGACAAAAATCTGATGAATCTGCCGGTTCTGGTAGTGGATGATGATAAGACATGCTGTGAAAGTACAGTTGCCACACTGAAGGAAATCGGTATTATGGGTGAATGGGTTCTCTCTGGCAGGGAAGCGGTTGAGCGCTGTTATGCACGGCATGAGTTGAAAGATGATTACTTTGCTGTTATTTTAGACTGGAAGATGCCGGATATGGATGGTATAGAGACTGCCAGACAGATCCGGAAACGGATAGGAAAAGAGATCACCATCATTGTATTGACATCCTATGAATTCAGCGAAATTGAAGAAGAAGCAAAGGCTGCAGGTGTAGATGCTTTTATTGCAAAACCGCTGTTCCGTTCCCGGCTGACGGCAACACTACGGCAGTTTACTTCAAGCAGAAAAGAAAAAACAGCAAGAAATTATCTGGAAAAGTTGTCAGAATCAGACTACACGGGAAAAAGGATTCTGCTAGTTGAGGATAATGAGTTGAACAGAGAAATTGCTGTTGAAATTTTGCAGATGACAGGGGCAGAAGTGGAAATAGCAGAAAATGGGAAAATCGCAGTTGAAAAAGTGGAAGCTTCTCCGGAAGGATTGTATGATCTTGTTTTTATGGATATCCAAATGCCTGTCATGAATGGTTATGAGGCAACTGCAGCAATCAGGAGCCTTCCGGGTGAAAAGGGAAAACTGCCTATTGTTGCTATGACTGCCAATGCTTTTGCAGAAGATGTACAGTTGGCCAAAAATACAGGCATGAATGGACATATCGCGAAACCGCTGGATATGGATAAGCTGAATGATGTTCTGGAAAACTGGCTGTAATTGCCTTCCTGGATGCATGGGAAAAGCAGCTAGGAAACATAGAGAGGGTTTTGTTATGACAGAAACTAAATATATATTTCCGAAGCAACCGCAGTCCATGGCAGTTTTGGCTTTCATAGCAGTGCTGATCATTTTGCTTCTTGTCCTAATTGTAATGGTACATATAAGAAGGAATTAAGATTGAGTTATTGGGGATTGCAATAATACCTTTAGAAATTGCTGTGACAACAAATAATTTTTGGGGATATGTCCTAGGTGTTTTTGGATTTGGCGTCGCTGTAGTTGGCTGTTTTCTAAAAGATAATCACTGATAACTTCTTGTTTGAAAAATTGAGAAAACGTAATATTGAACAAAAAAGAAATGCACAGTTCTTAGTTTATCGTGAACTGTGCATTTTTGTAAATAAATACTTTTAATTAGCCGATTACGGCATCCTCTGCTGTAAAATGTTCCAGAGAATTTTCTTTTACCTGAATGCAGATATAAGTAATTCCAGAAATATCGGATGCAAAAAACTGACGCTTTGCAGCAGGTGCGATTTTTAGCCAGTCTCCAGTTGAAAGGCTAATTTCTTCTCCATCAATTATGGCTTTGCCGTTACCTGAAAGAATTCCATAGATTTCTTCATTTTCTTTATGAGAATGAACAAATGGGACATTTGCTCCTGCAGGTAGTTCGTTTAAACTGATTTCTGCACCTGTTAAAGACAACTTTTCATGCAGCTCAATTCGGTTTTCCTTTCCAATAGTTGTTTTTGTGTAATTTGCCATAATAATACCTCCATAGTTAATTTGTAGTTTCTGGTTGCTTGGTGTTAGTATAGTGTGAGACACATACAAAAACAAGTACGCACCTTTTTGTAACTGTACACTCAAAATCGAATGTGTTACAATAGCCTCGGAGGTGAGAATTATGCGAGCAAAAGAAGAATTACCGGAATGCCCAGTTGCAACAGCAGTATCTCTTATCGGAGGAAAATGGAAACTGCTGATTTTGCGTAACTTGAAAGAGCGTCCATGGAGATTCAATGAGCTACAACGAAGTATAGATGGTATTTCACAAAAGGTTTTGACAGATAGTTTACGACAAATGATGAGTGATGGGTTGGCATATCGACACGATTACCATGAGCAGCCACCGAGAGTTGAATACGGCTTAACGGAACTCGGAACAAAAATGCTTCCAATTGTTAATTCACTTGCTGACTTTGGTAACTACTATAAATCAATTATTGAACAGAATTAAGTACGTTAGTATTTGAAAAGCTCGAACAATTCCAGTTTGCCGAAATATATTTCTAACTTTCCCTATTTTACAGGCTTTCCAGCCTGTGCATTAGCGAAACGATATGTATTTTCCCTTATTTTTGCCCTTATGAGATAATCGTAAGGGAAATAAGGGAAAGTTTTATTTAGTCGTTGCCTGCCACCTTATCAAGTAACCTTGCAGATTCCCGCTTGGCTTTTCTTGTAGAGTGTGCATAGACATTCATGGTGGTACTGACATCTGAGTGTCCTAACAGTTCCTGCACATCCTTTGGTGCTGCTCCATTTGCCAGAAGGTTGCTTGTGTAGGTGTGTCGCAACTGGTGAAAATGAAATCCTTCAAATCCATCCAGTTTCTGAGCAATCTTCCTGCAAACAATTCCTAACGTGCTTGGCAGTTCCAAACTTCCATCCGGTCTTAAGCAGACAAAGGATATTTCCTTATAATCTTCTGGAACATTCTCTGTTCCGTCCAGATGATAGAACTCATAGTAAACTCTGTTTTTGTCTTTTACTTCTCTGTAGTAGTTTTTGTGGTAAAGTTCTCCGTACTGCATTCGGTTTTTAAGTTGTTCCTTTCGGGCATTGCGAAGAATCTCTGCCAGTGTATCTCCAAAATCAACAATCCTTACCTTTTTTCGTTTGGTTGGTCCGATGATATTCTTGTGCCTTGAACCATCATATCGGATACTGCGTCTGATTGTAAGGCACTGTTCTTCAAGATTTACATCCTGCCATGCCAGACCACAGGCTTCACCGATACGAAGTCCTGTATAATAAGCTATCTGGATTGGAAGTATTGCCGGTGGATTGTAATCCTGTAGAAATTCAATCAGTCTTTCATAATCCTCTCGTGGAATTGGCTGTATATCGCCATCCATGTCATCATCAGAAAACAGGTCAACCTCATCCGTCTGGTATTTCAGCTTAATATACTGCATCGGATTGAAAGTGATATATTGCTTTGGTGATACTGCAAACCGGAATGACTGCTGTAATACTGCCGAGAAAGAACGAATGTAATCTTTGCTGTAACCTTTTCTTTCTGAACCATCTGGATAAGTGCCACCAAAGGAAAGCAGATCGAAGAAGGCTTGTAAATGCTCAGATGTTACATTTTTCAACTTTCTCTCTGAAATTGGATGCTTCTTGATGTTGGTAATTGCACCGAGGTAATTCTGGACTGTCCCATTACTGAGAGTACCGGTCTTTAATTCTTCCTCTGCCCATATATCAAGTAATTCTCCAACTGTAATATTTTCCGACTTTGCAATGAAATTTTTGCTTTCGTAATCGTCCATTGCCTGACGGAGCAGTTTTTCCGTTTCACTTTTGCTTTCTGTTCCAGCGTATTCTTTCTGAACTAGATTGCCGCTTGCATCTTCTACATAGAAGCGGTAGTACCATTTCTTTCCTTTTTTTCTTACAGATCCTTTTGCCATAATCGTGTGTCTCCTTTCGATATCAGACAATCGGAACTGATGAAATGCTTCTTGCGTGTAAGTATATCATAACTCCGGTTGTCGTTCTATACCGAATCGGAATCTTCATACAAAACTTCTGATAAAAGATTTTCAAGCCTTTGTTCTGCCATTTCCGGTTTCTTGGAATAGAGCCTTACAATATCTGCCATGTCATTAAAGGCATTAACAGTATGGGTGATCTCCCGGAGAAACATAATCTCGTTATATTCATCATTCGATTCAAACCCCATTACCTTTGCAATATCCGATTCATTCGTGCTGCCCTTGTAATTCTTGCAGGCAAACTGGAATGATTCCAGAAACAGGTTATATTGCTTTAACATTAACAGCAGTAAATCTTTTGAAAAAGCATCTTCCTTTTTACTAAGGTCGAGAGGTAGCTGTTTGAGAATATCGCCCATTGCATCACGAATCTGTAATTCTTTCTTATCCGTAATATCGGTTTCGTATTCATCGGTTTCACCTCTGAGCCATTCAATAGATACATGAAGTGCTTCCGAAAGACCTTCCAGCACCATCTTTTTGGTATTGTCAATCGAACCATTCTCATAACGCAGGATTGTGGAAGCGGTAACTCCCATCTTCTCTGCAACATAAGGCTGTGTCAGATTTAATTCCAGACGACGTTGTTTTGCCCTGCTACCTATCAGCTTGCGTAATTCTTTATCTTTCATGCTGATTGCCTCCTTTTTCGGTATGTATGAATTATAGCATGTACCTCACGTAATTGCAATATGCAATCTAATGATTAATTTTAAAATTTCATAACGCTTGACAACGCAATATAAAACCGCTATACTAACAGTACAACAAAAATTGCATAATGCAATTTAATAGGAGGTGACAAGATGACGGAAAGAAAGATTGCATTATCCATCGAGGAAGCAGCCGACTATACAGGAATTGGCAGAAATACTTTGAGAAAGCTGGTTGAATGGAAGAAGCTTCCGGTATTAAAAGTCGGAAGAAAAGTCCTTATTAAAACTGACATTCTGGAAAAGTTCATGGAAGCCAACGAGGGGCGAGATCTGAGGGATAAAGGAAATGTAAAAGCTGTCACAAGAAATGTGGCAACTTAAAAAGGCGGCTTCCTACGAAACCGCCAAAGGTTCTATCAGACCGAAGCCATGATATACCTACACGCAAGAGGATTATACCATGTGCTTCTCCTGATATGCAACCGGGAACTGTTGTTTATCGGAAAAAGAAAGGATGAAGACGATATGGCGAAATCAACAAAGACTTATGAAGAAAGATTACGTGCATTAGAGAAAAAGGAACAGGAAAGCATTGAAGCTACAAAAAAGCTCATAGCACAGCGGAAGGAACTGGAAAAGAGAAAGAAAGCGGAAGAAAGTAAAAAACGAACCCACAGGCTTTGTCAGATTGGAGGAGCGGTGGAATCAGTTCTTGGCTGTCCGATTGAGGAGGAAGATTTACCAAAGTTGATAAGCTTCTTAAAAAGGCAGGAGACAAACGGGAAGTTTTTCTCAAAAGCGATGCAGAAAGAATTAGTTACAGACATGGAGGAAGTGTAATGGCGGAGGGAGTGGTTTTTCCATTCCCTTCATTGCCTTTGAATGAAGGGCGCACTTATGGACAACCAGAGGTCGTCCTTATAAGTTTGCCACAAGTGGCAACCGGTCTGCGCTTACGCTTGCCGGGCTCGTTCCGTCGGCGGGGCTTTCAGCCAGACCTGCTCATGCCGCAGGGGGCACTCTTGCGCAGAGGGCGTTCCGACAGCTTCACTTCTGCCAAACCAGAAGAAGATGCTGTCGGAAATCAATGCCGGATACGGCAGAAAGGGGGAATCGTATCATGGCGATATTTCACTTTACAGTAAAGATTGTCGGGCGCAGTAAAGGAAAATCTGTCATATCCGCATCGGCATATCTTAATGGAGATGTGATGAAGAATGAGGAAACAGGCAGAATCAGTTACTATACTTCCAAAAAGGAAGTCGTCTACACCAGTCTGATGATGTGCGAAAATGCACCTCCTGAATGGCTGCATGTACCGGAAGAAAATATAAAAAGGTTTCAACAGTCTATCCGTTATAAAAGAGCGGATGATAAAGATGCCGCACTGGAAAAGTTTAAAATCACATTTCAGAAACAGCGTCTATGGAATGAGGTATTGAAGATAGAAAAAAATGCAGATGCACAGCTTGGACGCTCATTTGAATTTTCCCTGCCGAAAGAATGGAGCAGACAGGAACAGATTGATTATACAACCGAATATATTCAAAAGACTTTCGTGGATAAGGGAATGTGTGTCGACTGGAGCATACACGATAAGGGCGATGGAAACCCACATGTGCATTTACTTGTAACCATGCGACCATTCAATCTGGATCATTCATGGGGCAGCAAAGAAGTCAAGGACTGGGATTTTGTCAGAGATACTGACGGAAATATCGTGGTTGATGAATCCCACCCGGACTGGTGGCAGGATAAGAAAAATCCTGATCGGCATGGAATCCGCATTCCGGTACTTGATGAAAACGGAGTACAGAAAGTCGGGGCAAGAAACCGAAAACAATGGAAACGGGTTCTGACCGATGCTACAGGGTGGAACAATCCAAAGAATTGTGAGTTATGGCGAAGCGAATGGGCTAAGATGTGTAACCGGCATTTATCCATAGACAATCAGATTGACCACCGCTCTTATGAAAGACAGGGCAAATTAAAAGTCCCTACGATTCATGAGGGTGCGGATGCAAGAAAGATTGAGGAAAAATATCTCACCGGACAGATAAAGAAAGGTTCATGGAAGGTCGAGGAAAACCAGATGATTAAAAAACAAAATGCACTGATGCAAAAGGTAATTGCAACCTTTAGTAAAGTATCCGGTGCATTGTCGATGTGGAGGGAGTGGTTGAATGACATTAGAAGAAAGCAAAGAAGTAATTCCCATGATGGAAGCAATGATTACACAGATAGAGGAACAGCAGAATATCATGGCAGAGATGCTTCAGGAGATACAGGAAAAGGACGAGAAGCTGATGTGCTTTCAGGAGCAGGAAGAACGATTGCAGCAATTAGAGAAAGAATTATCAGAGCTGCTTCAAATCTTGCCGGATACAGAAGAACTGCTGATGCTTCTGGAAGAAAAGACAGACCAGATACAGCAACTTACAGACGAGAATCAGCAATGGCAGGAATTGGCACAGAAATTAAACAGCGAGAACCGGCTATTGCAGAAACAGAACAGCGAATTACTGAACTTGAACAGCAATTAGAGAAAGGAAGGTTGATTGATGAACGAATTAAGAAACTCAAAGAGCGACGATCAACTGGAAGAGTTGCTTCTGCTGACAGAGCAGATGCAGGAAGAACTCGACCAGAAAGACCGGACTATCCGGGAACTGAAAATGCAGCTCGACGAATCGCTGACCTTGAACGAGAGGTTAAACAGCGAGAACAGAGTCGGGAACATTCAAGCCTTAAAGAACGACTTGAGGAAAACAAAAGAATTATTGCAGAGCGAGAAAAAGAAAACGCACACCGCCCAAGCCATGATAGAGGAATGTCGAGATAAGCAGAGACAGGCAGAACAGGAACGGGATTATGCACTCTCCCATCAGAAAAAAGTAGAAATACCGGTTGAAAAGCCGGTGCTCTATCAAAAGTGCGGGAATTGTAAACAGACAGCTTATCTGAAAGCTAAGGAAAGGTATGATACACAGAGAGAAAAACTGGCAGGCAGATATAAAGCAAAAACAGCTATATATGAAGCATTGATGTTTCTGCTGATATGGTATTCCGTATCAACTACTCTTTTTCAGATGATACGGTCAAAAATATTTATTTCTGATTGCGTGGTATTCTTTGATACAATCGCCACTTTTGTACAGACCATTGCTGGCTGGATTGCACTGATAGGAAAGAATGTGGCACAGATTAGTAATGGAATATCCAATCCTGTCATTGCCGGAATTATATACTGGCTGATAAGAATATTGATTTGCGGTGGATGTCTGGTGGGTGCGGGAATACTTGTAGCGTTTATAGGGATAAAGATTGCAGGGCTATATAAGAAATACTGTTGGGATATGATTACCATACTGGTAACACTTATAAGCATGGAAATAGCAATCTACTTTGGAGATTGGATAAAGACAGTATTGCCGATCAATCTGCTATTTTTCTTATTATTCGTGCAACTGGTATATGTTGGAATCAGGTGGTATGTAAAAGGCTGGCGGGAAACAAGGGGATATTATTAAAAATCCGATTGTAAACACACAATTTTATATATGTGCTTAATCACACCTCTTTGTATTTTAATAAAATCCTACAAAAGCTTTGAAAACAAAGGATTCATTGTAATGTGTTCGCTTTATCCCTTTATATGATTTCACACTATGTTCCCCTTGCCCTGACTGTTCATAATGGTAAAAGCAAGGGCTGGAAAAACGCATAACGCAATACAACAAAGTGTAGCAATTGGGATATTATGAACGAAGAAATCATCTTTTCATAAGCAGTCAATAAGGCTGAAGGAATTAATCTCTGCCGCCTTATTGACTTTCAGGTGGGCTTCAATTATAATTAAATCAGCTGATTTAAAACAAGCGATTTAGTAAAAGGAGAGATAAAGTATGCCACCAAAAGCCAAATTTACAAAAGCAGAAATTATTGAAGCCGCATTAAATATTGTCAGGGCAGACGGATATGAGGCTTTGACTTCAAGAGCGTTAGGAACATATCTCGGTAGTTCGGCAAGACCCATTTTTACTGTATTTAAAAATATGGAGGAGGTTCAGCAGGATATGATTAAATCTGCTAAAGCTCTGTATAAAGAATATGTCAATAAAGGACTAACAACAGAGCCCCCGTTTAAAGGGGTGGGTACACAATATATTCTCTTCGCTGTTAATGAGCCTAAGCTTTTTCAACTCCTCTTTATGACGGAGCAAAAACAAATTCCTGACTTATCTGGTGTACTTCCGCTGATAGATGAAAGTTATGAGCAAATTCTATTGTCAATTCAAGATGATTACAAAATTTGCAAGGCAGCTGGGAAAAAACTGTATCATCATCTTTGGATATATACACACGGAATTGCAACGCTTTGTGCCACAAAAATGTGCCGATTTACAGACGAAGAAATCAGTATAATGATTACTGAGGTATGTATGAGTATTTTGAAAAAGCTGAAGGAAGGAGAAAATAATGATTAAAGCGAGAAATATAATAAAATCCTACCAAAACGGAGAAAGCCGATTCCAAGTATTAAAGGACATCAGTCTTGATATTGAGGATAATGATTTTGTGGTTATTCTCGGCGCATCTGGTTCTGGCAAGTCAACCTTTTTGAATGTAATTTCAGGTCTTGAACGCCCTGACAGCGGTAAAGTGTTTTATGACGGAAAGGATATTACAGCACTTTCTGATAATGAATTAACTTCATTTCGTAAGGAAAATGTCGGATTTATTTTTCAGCAGTATTATTTGCTACCCAATATGAGCGTTGATAAAAATGTAAAAATGGGTGCTGATTTAGCAAATAATAAAGATTATAAAAACGTCATTAGAGCGGTTGGACTCGGAGAAAAACTACATAAATATCCCAGCGAACTTTCGGGTGGCGAACAGCAAAGAGTATCTATTGCAAGAGCTTTGGCAAAAAGACCGAGAGTATTATTTCTTGACGAACCGACAGGAGCATTAGACGAACAAACAGGACGACAGGTTCTTGATTATATATGTAAACTTCAAAAGGAATATGGTTTTACGATTGTAATGGTAACGCACAATTTGAATATTGCGGAAATGGCAAACACAGTTATAAAAATGAATAGCGGAAAAATATCTGAAATTTACACAAATGAAGCACAAAAGACTGCTTATGAGATAGGGTGGTGATGGTATGCTCGTTGGAATAAAAAATATTTCAAAACTCATCGGTATTTCCATTATAGCCTGTTGTGCTGTTCTTGTTTGTACAATGTTTCTGAACTTTTATTTTGATATTCGATTAATTGAGAGTGAAATTACATCTGAATTATCAATGTTTTTTTATAATGCTCAGGTTTCTACCGCAAAAGTCGTTTGCCTTGTAAGTGGCGGATGCTTGCTTTTAACTGCGATTGTTATGTTGTTGTTTTATATTAAGCATTATATTGACACGCATAAGAAGGAACTTGGGATATTAAAGGCGTTGGGATATTCAAATATCAAAATTGCAAAAAGCTTTTGGGTATTCGGAATTAGTATATTTATTGGAACTGTAACCGGATATGCAGGAGCATTTCTTATAATGCCGTGGTTTTACGCTCTACAAAATGAAGATAAAATGCTTCCTGAGATAACTATCAATTTTCATCCAAGCATTTTATTTTATTTTGTGGTATTGCCGACTGTGTGTTTTTCGGCACTTTCAGTTTATTATGCCTGGTACAAATTCAAAAAACCTGTGTTGCTGCTTTTGAAAGATAATATGCAAACTGCTTCTAAAACACCAAATCATAGAATCGAAAAAAGCAGTGAATTGTCGTTTGTAGAGTATTTGAAAAGGAATACCTTGAAATCTAAAAAGGCACTTGTATTCTTCATTATTTTTGCTTCGTTTTGCTTTTCAGCTATGACACAAATGTCGTTTAGTATGAAAGATTTATCAAGTGAAATGATGGGTGTGATGATGTTGGTCATCGGACTTGTATTAGCGTTTACAACTCTGTTTCTTGCTATAACTACAGTAATAAACGGAAATACAAAAACTATTGCTATGATGAGAGTATTCGGCTATTCACAGAAAGAATGTTGCAGGGCAATTTTAGGAGGATACAGACCGCTGTCCTATATTGGTTTTATAATCGGAACAGTATATCAGTATGGATTGCTTCGGCTTATGGTGGATATTGTATTTAAGGATGTCGAGGGTGTACCTACGTATAAATTTGACTTTCCTACTATGCTTATTTCTCTTGCTTGTTTTATCACGATTTATGAAATTATGATGTATATATATTCTGAAAAAATTAAGAAGATTTCTATCAAGGAAATTATGATTGAGTAACAGGGGAAAATACATACAAACAATATGGATACAGTGCCCTGTCTGGTGAAAAAAACTGAACAATGATACTGGAAAATACCAAATTTAAAAGTTTCATCTGCATTGTCAGAAGTGAAAAAATATAGAATAATAGGGACAAATAAATCTAAAAGGGTTATTTGTCCCTTATTTATCTTTGAATTAAATTTCTAAGGAATCTTCCGCATCTACCCACATTTGCATCGTTCCATCAAGATACAATCTTGCATATTCAAGTGGTTCATCAATAGCAAGTGCATTTAATGCACAATCTGATCCAGGTGTTGTTTTTAAATTCTTTTCTGCTTCCCAGCAGTCAATGCGGAGCATATAGCCAGCACTGGTATATACATCAATGCTGTTTCTGTGTGGATTGTATTCTGCAAATATCGTTCTCATCGTATCAAATCTCCTTATCGTTCAATCAATCATTTGTTAAAAAAATAGAAGCATTTCAATCAGTTCACCATGTCGTTTTAATTTTGTGTTATACTGTTTTATAGGATTTTCTTGCCCTTGTATTTGCCCTTATCAGAGTTCGTAAACACTGGTGGGACAATATAATACAAGGGAAACAATAAGGGAAAGCTCACCTGCGATAAACTTAGTGTTTTCAAGGGCTTGAGAGATATTTGATAATAAAATATAACAATTATTAAATTCCTTGGAATACATGAAATCTCAATTCCAGTTTGCAGGGACGACAAGCGGCTCAGTATGATATTTAATTAAATGTTGCAATGAAAAGATCATTTACCGTAAACAAGCAGTAGATGGTCTTTTTTATATGTTTTTGGGAACAAGTAGAGATTTATAGCTGGTAATATGTGTTTTATCATAATCTGTGAAATAAGATGAGCTAATTCTTCGATTTACATATTTTTTAAGGTGTTCCGGCATGGTATTATGGTACTTATAAAGAACCAATTATATCTGTTGGAGAGAGCGGTGAAAAGTTATGAAGCTATTATTTAAACAAAGGCTGTTTTCATGGTTTGACAGCTATGATATCTATGATGAAGCAGGCAACACTGTTTATGTAGTAAAAGGTCAGTTGTCATGGGGACATAAACTTGTAATTTATGATGCCTATGGAAATGAAGTAGGAATGGTTGTTCAGAAAGTACTTACTTTTCTTCCTAAATTTGAGATTTATAAAAATGGCAGTTATATTGGATGCCTGAGCAAAGAATTCTCATTTCTGACGCCACATTATAATATTGATTACAATGGATGGCATATTGATGGAACCTTTATGGAATGGGACTATAGCATTCTTGATCGAAGCGGTTATTCAATTGCACGGGTTAGTAAAGAACTGTTTCATATGACTGATACATATGTTATTGATGTTCAGGATCCAGGAAATGCGTTGGATGCGCTGATGTTTGTACTTGCGATTGATGCGGAAAAATGTTCTAGGAATTAAAAAGTTGATCTTATTACCGAAGATATTCGGGGATGGGGGAGGTAGCATGGGATTATTCAAAAAGAAAATCGTGAAAAAAACATATGACCGAGAACATATGAAACCAGTTATTCGTGCAAGCATTTGTACTGGAGAAGAAGTAGCAGGGTTCAAAGATATACGGACCGGAAAAATCGAAGAAATCATGCTGATCAGATCGCCGGAGGACTTAGAAAAATTCAAAGAGATATATGAGATAACAGAGAAAATTGCAAAAGAATATTAGACGTTGGATAAGGTGGATGTGTATTGTGAAAAATAAATTTGTTATAGTGACAATATCAACAAAAAAGCAGAATGTAAATGGGGTGATCAGATGGAAGCAGCACAGAGAATTCGATTAATCCGGATAATAGAAAAGATGGAGAAAAACCCGGCATTCAGTAATAAGCTTGGTATAAAGAACACATCTGAATATTTAGCAGAAAAAGAGCAGAATAAATGAAAGACACATATCAGAATGAGTTTCAGAAGGAGAAAAAAATGTTATCGTTATTATTTACAATTTGTATAATTTGGTTTGTAGGAAAATTTTTTATTTTCGGATTAAGAGCATCCTGGGGAATTATGAAATTACTTTGTACAGTTATTTTCTTTCCGGTGATATTGATTGGTATGGTTATAGGTGGACTGATGTACATTGCTTTTCCATTGTTGATTGTCGCTGGCATTATAGCATTGGTGACGTCACATTCATAATGGATCAGGAGGAAGAAAACGAATGGGATATGATATTGAAAAAGAAAAAAGAGAAGCAATTGAAGCTGGGAGTAGAGCGTTGAACAGTCTTCAGGCAGCAAAAGATAATTTAAACAGTGCAAAGAATTGGGGCCTGGTAGATATGTTTGGCGGTGGTTTTTTTACTACGATGCTAAAACATTCTAGAATGGATCAGGCCAAACGGAATATGGAACAGGCAAAGTATGATCTTCGTAATTTCAGTAGAGAATTAAATGATGTAAATATGGCATGTAACTTGAATATCGATACTGGAGATTTTCTTTCTTTTGCGGATTATTTCTTTGATGGTTTTGTTGTGGACTGGGTGGTCCAGGATCGAATCAATAATGCAAAAAGACAGGTAGAAGAAGCTATTCGAAGAACAGAAAGTATCGTCAATCAATTACAGCGTATGTAATGTAAAAGGCAATGAGTCAGAAATGGTTCATTGCCTTTCGTCGAGTTATGGCTTATTTTAATTTTTCTTTTTCGGCATTTAAGAGCTCAAGATTAAGCCCCTGTTCTCCGGCTGTCTTATCTACCCAAAGATTCAAAGAGTCTATGGCTAAAGAAATTTCATCAAGTTTTTTACTAATATAAGCAAAATCTTTCATTTCATCATCGCTGATCTTACCGTCACGGGCAATCTGGATCAGACGACCGGTAAGAGGATTGATTTCATTCAGACTGGCAATTGTCTCCAAAATGATATTTGACAGATCGGTCACTTCTACTTCTGGAACATAACGATGGCCGATTTCGCATTTGTGAGAGCAATAATAATTGCAAAGATCTGGTCTTTTATAGGCATCTGCCATTTGGAGGATATCATAAGGCGTAGGTTCTTGTGTTTCATATTCAAATTTTTCAATTTTTGAATCAGAGACAGCATCCATTTTTTCACTGGCCTCTGCTCTTGTAAGTCCTGCCGCTTCTCGGTAAAGCTGGTAAATTGTTTTGTTTTCCCTGGTGGATTGTTTACCCATGAGAATTTCCTCCCCGTATATCGCCAAACATGCAGAGCATCTATGTTCCAGGCTGCATGCTGAGCGTGTATTTCTTATATGAATTTTATTATACATAAATTATGAACTAACAACAAGTAATAGACTTTGTAAAATTATCATTTTAGGGTTTATATCAAAGAATGCTCAAGGAAGTTTAGCCGGTTGGTTGTCGGGATTTTTGTACAGCCATTTATTGTAAGATGATAACATCAAAAAAGAAGAAAAATCCAAGGAGGACTGGCAAATGAAAGGTTATGAAACAAGCAACGGATATATGGGATATGTAGAAGGCAAATACATTTTATTTGCCAGTGAGCAAGAGTATTTCGAGTTTATGGAAGATTAAGGGAGGAAAAATCATGTTTGGATTTGATAAGATGTTTGATTTTAACAGAGACGGGAAATTGGATAGTTGGGAACGTGCTGCACAGTTTCAGTTCATGGACGAAATGATGAAGGATGATGAAAAAAGTATCTTTGATGACGACGATGAGATCGATACTTTTGCGGATGCAGGGCTGGATTATGATGAGTTGGAATTTATGGATCCGGATGAAAGAAGAGAAGTTTTGGAAGATGCAGGACTGGATCCGGATGAGTTTGATTTTTGAAACTGAATGATATAGTTTAGAATAGCTGAGGCTGATTAGGGTCTCGGCTATTTGCTTTGGCTGATGGGAAGAAACAAGGAAAGCAACAAAATACGGAAAGTTATTTATGACAATTTATTACATGTAAGGTATAATAATGAACAAGAGGTTTAAATTGTACCTCTTGTCTATTTTATATGGATTTTATAACGATGGCAATGTAAGGATGGCTGTAACGGAAGATGAAGTGGTGGAAAGTCGGAAAAGGTATGTAGAATACTGATTCTTAATATTATCTCAAGAGGAATTAAAGTATGATGTATACAGTAAAACGAATCGATGAAGACCTGGATTTTGGTTGTGAAGAACGACTGGATGATGCACCAGTCATGGCACTAGTGACTCTTGTGGATTCTTCTGGAAAAGAAGTGACAGTAAAAGCAGAGGATGCCAAGCTCTATGAGCGTAATATCAATGAAGGAGACAAAGTTTGTCTCGATGTAAATAATAAATTGGAAAAAGCAGAATGAAAGCTACAGGGAGAAAGTAAATGGTAAAGCAAATTGTAAGAGACGTTTTCTTTTTAGGCCAACCATCCGAACCGGCCACGAAAGCAGATATCCAAGTTGGAAAAGACCTGCAGGATACGCTGCAGGCGAACCGGGAGCGTTGTGTGGGTATGGCGGCAAACATGATTGGTGTAAAGAAGAATATCATCATTGTAAATATGGGCTTCATAGATGTTGTGATGTTCAATCCGGTGATTGTTTCAAAACGTGACATGTATGAGACAGAAGAAGGCTGTTTATCCTTAGATGGTGTTCGTAAGACGACCCGGTACCAGGAAATAGAAGTAGAGTATTATGATTTCAACTGGAAAAAACAGCGGCAGAAGCTGTCCGGATGGACGGCTCAGATCTGCCAGCATGAAATTGATCATTTGTCTGGAAAGATAATATAACTGAATGCGGACCTGGAATGTCCGCTTTACAAAATGATACATATGGCGATGGACAAGGAGAAATAATTTGAATATACAGATTTTTGGAACAAAGAAGTGTAATGATACAAAGAAAGCAGAACGTTTCTTTAAAGAACGTGGGATTAAGTTTCAGTTTATTGATATGAAAGAAAAGGGCATGAGTAAGGGCGAATTTAATTCGGTTGCCCAGGCAAATGGTGGACTGGAAAATATGATCAACTGGGAGGGCAAGGATAAGGATCTGCTTGCGCTTATTAAATACATTGCAGAGGAAGATAAATTTGAGAAGGTACTGGAAAACCCGCAGGTGATTAAAACACCGGTGGTTCGTAATGGAAAACAATCCACTCTTGGATATCAGCCGGATATCTGGAAAGCGTGGAAGTAAGAGATCGGAGGATAGGCAGCTAATGGAAGAATGTAGATTTCATATTGGTGATGTAGTCCAGCATTTTAAACGGGAAAATGTAAATTTGGAAACAGCAGAGTATTTGTATCGGTTACGGCACCATTTTATCTGGCAAAACTATTTCAGCCATATTTCTCTGAAGGAGCTGCCATTGTTAATATTTCATCTTCCCGTGACCGTATGAGTCAGCCGCAAACAGAAAGTTACACTGCAGCAGCCGGTTCATCGTGTCGGAAATCCTATGGATATTGCCAATATGGTATTGTTCCTTTGCTCTGAAAAAGCAGGCTTTATCACAGGTGAAAACATTTGTATTGACGGTGGTATGACAAAACAAATGATTTAGTAGTCGATTTTGACACTGCAATCAAAAAAATGAAAAGATATTTATCTTATATTACATAAAAATGTGCGGATACACATAAGATGGGAATAGATATTGAAGCTCAGATTGTTCTATGATAGAATATTATTACTAAAAAGTGTGTAAAAGCACGGAATTGAGGAATATAATGATAGAAATTAAAAGAGATGCTTATCTACAGCAGTTGACCATGCGAAAAGATAATGGAATGATAAAGGTGATTACCGGTATTCGTAGATGCGGCAAATCTTTTTTGCTGTTTAATATTTTCAAGAGATATTTACAGGAGAATGGTGTTGCTGCCGATCATATTATTGAGATTGCCTTGGATGGTATTGAGAATGAGGAATTAAGAGATCCCAAGGTGTGCTTTAAGTACATCAAAGATGCCATGAAGGATGATGATAAGTATTATCT
Source organism: Ruminococcus sp. RTP21484sp1_RTP21277st1_D2_RTP21277_210401 (assembly GCF_040924225.1). NCBI lineage: Bacteria > Bacillati > Bacillota > Clostridia > Eubacteriales > Oscillospiraceae > Ruminococcus > Ruminococcus sp. RTP21484sp1_RTP21277st1_D2_RTP21277_210401. The sequence continues at coordinate 80,985 of NZ_JBCOMJ010000012.1, forward strand.
TCTTCTGGATGAAGTACAGTTCATGCCACGATTTGAGGAAGTGCTGAATAGCCTGCTCCGCATGAGCAACATTGATGTGTATGTCACCGGAAGCAATTCTAAGTTCTTGTCCAGCGACATTGTGACCGAGTTTCGTGGCAGAGGTGATGAGATCAGAATCTATCCCCTCTCTTTTGCAGAGTTTTATTCTGTCTATAAAGGTGATTACGACGATGCATGGGATGACTACATGACCTATGGAGGATTGCCGCAGGTCGTAGGTTTACAGAGCGAACGACAGAAGGCAGATTACCTGAAAAATATCTTTGCAAATGTTTATCTGAAGGACGTAATTGAAAGAAACAAGATCCAAAATGTGGATGAAATTGGCATTCTGGTTGATGTGCTTGCATCTGCAATCGGTGCACTGACCAACCCTTCAAAGATTGCTAATACCTTTGCCAGTGAGCGTCAGATGAGTTATACAAACAAAACGATTTCCAATCATATCGACTATTTGGCAGATGCGTTTTTGATTTCTAAAGCAAGCCGATACGATATTAAGGGCAGAAAGTATATCGGTGCAAATATGAAATACTACTTTACCGATCTGGGTCTGAGAAATGCCCGTTTGAATTTCAGGCAACAGGAGCCTACTCATATCATGGAGAACATTGTTTATAACGAGCTACTGATTCGTGGCTACAATGTTGATGTGGGTGTTGTGCAGATCTTTGATAAAGATAAAGAGGGCAAGCGTGTACGTAAGCAGTTGGAAGTTGATTTTGTAGTTAACCAAGGCAATCAGAGATACTACATCCAGGTTGCTTATGACATGACTTCAGAAGAAAAGCAGACTCAGGAGTTCAATTCTCTGCGTAATATCCCGGACTCTTTCAAGAAGGTTGTTATTGTAAATGGCAGCAAAAAGCCTTGGAGAAATGATGAGGGATTTGTCATCATGGGAATGAAGTATTTCCTTTTGGACGCAGATAGTTTAGAGTTTTGACATTGGATATAGATAAATTAAATCGGAAGTCATGGAGATAGTTTTATTATGATTTTGTGCTTTTTAGGACATTGACAAGCATCTATGCGTATGGTAATTTGATGTATAGATGATTATCTATGTGAGGCGGCGAAAATGGAAGCAAAGGATATGATACTAATATGTAAAGCATTATCAGATACAAATAGACTGGAGATTGTTCAGATGCTGTCAGACGGAGAAAAATGCGGATGTAAGATTCTGGATAAATTCAATATCACGCAGCCTACTTTATCACATCACATGAAAATATTGGTTAACTGTGGGATTGTAAATGACCGTAAGGAAGGCAAGTGGCATTATTATTCTCTGAACAAAAAAGTAATAAGAGCGGCAAGTTCATTTGTTGAAGCTTTGGGAAGGTAGGAAATGAAAGAAGAATGCAAAAGGCAGAATACCGTTATTATGAAATTTCTTAGGATCTTCCTGTTATGGCATTAAGTGGTAAAAAATGGGAATATTTATTTGTGGATGTGGAAGAAATTTTAAAAGAGGTTTTGTAAATGTTCCAGAAAAATATATTTATGTTGAACAGAATCTATCGAAGAAAATAAGTGTTTTGGAGAATGCTGGAAGTACGAAGGCTGCGGCACTTATGCAGATGATAATAGAAGAAATACAGCTGAGACAAGCAAATTATAGATATACTGTTTCAACGCTTGCGTTTAATCTTGTGCTGTTTTTTGATCGTTTAGATAATGAAAACATAAAGTTTCAGAATAATTCCCGGGAAACTTCAGATTATACACGTAAAATTATAAGTTATATAGAATTACATTATATGGAGGACATCGGGGGAAAGGATTTTGCAAGGGCATGTAATCTGAGTGAGACACATATGCGGAGGATCTTTATAGAGTCTGCTAATATTACACCATCAGAATATCTAAATCTGGTTCGGATTAAGAAGGCCTGTGAAATGCTCGCAAAAGAAAAATGTTCCATAGAAAAAGTGTCTAATTCTGTAGGATACCCGGTGATATCTACATTTATGCGTAATTTTAAGAAAATAACGGGAATTTCACCAAATGCATGGCGGAGAAAAGCGTTGGAGAATCCGGAAAATGTGGCAGCCTACCAAGTATCAGTGTTTAAGGGGTGGTAAAATATATAGGGTGCCACCAGGAACAGTAAAAAAACAGTTGCCAAAAGGACAAACAGTCACAATCCCTGTATTTTCAGCTAGGTTTTACCATGTATGAGGAAGAAGAAAACCGCTGGCGGTGTTCCTTCCGATCTGATGGAAAATGGATTAATGTAAATGAACTTTTGCAGGCATTTTGCGGAGGTGGACATGCTGCGGCAGCAGGCGTGCGTAAGCGTACAAATGACGTAGATAAATTCAGGCCGGAAATACTTGAGCGGATTGTTATGATGAGAAAGATTTCCGGTCAGAATAAATAAGAATTAGAAACGGAACACAGGAGAATCGGGAGATGTAGAATGATGGAAAAGAAAAGAACCTATATTGCAATCGATCTTAAGTCATTCTATGCGTCTGTGGAATGTAAAGAACGAAATCGGGATCCTTTGACGACCAATCTTGTGGTTGCAGATAAAAGCAGAACAGAGAAAACGATCTGTCTTGCGGTATCTCCAGCCTTAAAGTGTTATGGGATCCCCGGAAGGGCTCGTTTATTTGAGGTTGTTCAAAAAGTAAAAGAAGCCAACAGTGCCCGCAGGTGGAAAGCACCGAACAGAACATTTATTGGTTCCTCTGATGACAGTGCAGAATTAAATAGTAATCCTGCACTGGAGATTGATTATATTGTTGCTCCTCCCCGGATGGCTCTCTATCTGGAATACAGCACCAGAATTTACAGCATTTATCTGAAATATATTGCGCCGGAAGATATTTTCCCGTATTCGATTGACGAAGTATTTATTGATGTAACGGATTATCTGCATACTTATAATATGACAGCAAGAGAACTTGCAATGGCCATGATACAGGATGTGCTGAAAACGACAGGTATAACGGCAACTGCAGGAATCGGAACAAATATGTATTTGTGCAAGATTGCGATGGATATTGTGGCGAAGCATATTAAAGCAGATAAAGATGGTGTACGAATTGCGGAATTGGATGAAATGTCATACCGAAGGAAACTCTGGAGTCACAGACCACTTACGGATTTCTGGAGAGTAGGGAAGGGATATGCAAAGAAGCTGGAAGAATACGGGCTTTATACAATGGGTGATATTGCAAGATGTTCCATCGGAAAAGAGAATGAGTTATACAACGAAGATCTGCTATATAAACTGTTTGGCGTTAATGCAGAGCTGTTGATCGATCATGCCTGGGGGTATGAACCCTGTACCATGGAAATGGTTAAGGCCTACAAACCGGAAATGAACAGTGTTTGCGCCGGACAAGTACTTCATTGTCCTTATGATTTTGAAAAAGCAAAACTGGTCGTAAAAGAGATGACGGATCAGATGGTTTTGGATTTGGTGGATAAGAAGCTTGTAACGGACCAGATCGTGTTGACAGTTGGTTATGATATTGAGAATCTGAACAATGCCGACAGGAAAAAGCAGTATCATGGAGAGGTTACGATCGACCGTTATGGAAGAAAAATCCCGAAGCACGCACATGGAACGACTAATCTGAAACGGCAGACTTCCTCAACCAAGATGATAACTGATGCAGTAATAGAGCTATATGACAGGATCGTTGACAGAAACCTGCTTGTCAGAAGAATCAATATCACAGCAAACAGGCTCGTGGATGAAAGTTCTGTGAAGAAAGAAGAAGTGTATGAGCAGTTGGATCTTTTTACGGATTATGAGGCGCAAAGGAAAAAGCAGGAAGAGGAAGCGGCTGTGCTGGATCGCGAAAAACGTATGCAGGAAGCGATGCTCAGTATCAAAAAGAAATTTGGAAAAAATGCTGTACTGAAGGGGATGAACCTTCAGGAAGGTGCAACCGCCAGGGACAGAAATGAACAAATTGGCGGACATAGGGCATAAAGGAGTTGGAAGGGATGAAAAATAATTCTTATGACGATATCATCAATTTACCGCATCCGGTCTCTAAGAAGCATCCACAAATGCCTCTTCGGGACCGGGCAGCACAATTTGCTCCTTTTGCAGCCTTGACTGGGCATGATGCTGCGATAAAAGAAACCGCAAGATTAACCGATGAAAAATTGGAACTGAGTGAGGAAGTGATTGCTCAGCTGAACGAAAAAATCAATATAATCAGGAATAATATCGGTATAGAACAGAATGTATCGATAACTTATTTTATTCCCGATGCAAAAAAATCCGGTGGATCTTATGTTATGTGCTCTGGTATTGTAAAAAAGGTAGACGAATATGAGCACACCATAATCATGACGGATCAAACGGTCATTCCAATCGAACAGATAAGTGATATTAAATGTGAAGAGTGGTAAATTTGAGAAAAGATACAAAGAAGTTAGAATGTTTTTAAGGAAAAGCTGGAGATGATGTGCCATGGCTTCATTTGATCAGAAGCTCCGTGCGTTATCCGAAAATGATTATTGCCCGAACTAAACATCCAAAATATAGCTATGAAGGAGTCGAGATTCACGATATAACTGATTGGTTGTTACGGAGAAATCAAAGCTGATGGAGAATAAGCGTTATGATCAGAAAGATGCAGAACACAGATATTAATAGAGTTGCCGACATATGGTTAAAGAGCAATTTAAAAGCACATGATTTTATTCCGGAGCAATATTGGACAAGTAATTATGAATTAGTGAAAGAAATGATGTCACAAGCGGAAGTCTATGTGTATGAAGATGATAAAATGATTCAGGGATTTGTAGGACTAAGTAACGAATACATTGAAGGGATTTTTGCATAGCATTCTTTGCTCTATAAGAAGTTCACGAAATGTACCACATCAAGTTGGAATTGTTGACAATCATATTGGCCTAGACTATACTTGATTTATTAAGCGTGGCTCGAAAATTCTTATTGTCAGAAAAAAGTTAATCCTAAAGGGGAATAGGAGATTATTGACAGTTAAATATAACTTATAAAACCATATAAGTAGATGTTGAGCTCAAGAAGGTAAAACTTTCATAAAGAGGTGTCAGAATGGATAAAAAAACAACGTTGGAAATGATTGCAGCAATTTCAAATGCAAACGGTACATCAGGCTTCGAAGATGAAGTGGTTGCAGCAATTCGTCCTTATGCAGAAGGACTCGGAGAAATCACAGAAGATCGCATGCGCAACCTATATATTCGCCGTAAAGAAAATAACGGCAAACGTCCGGTTGTTCAGCTTGATGCACATAGTGATGAGGTTGGCTTTATGGTGCAGGCTATCTGCCCGAATGGAACTCTCCGCATCATTCAGATCGGAGGTTGGGTGAACCACAATATTCCAGCTCATAAAGTCCTGGTCCGCAACCGATTCGGAGAATATATTCCGGGTATTACTGCCAGCAAGCCTCCGCATTTCATGACAGAGCAGGAGCGTAAAGCACCTCTGGATATGAAAGATATTACAGTAGATGTTGGCGCTGTTTCTAAAGAAGAGGCGGTTGAAAAGTTCGGCATTCGTATCGGTGAACCGGTAGTGCCGGATGTGACATTTACATATTCAGAAACCACAGATCTGATGGTGGGCAAGAGCTTTGACTGTCGTCTGGGATGTGCGGCAATTCTTAAGACCATGCATACCCTGGCTGGTCAGGATTTGAATGTGGATATTGTTGGCGCGTGTGCAGCACAGGAAGAAGTTGGTGTACGTGGTGCCACTGTGACAGCACAGGTAATTAAGCCGGATATCGCAATTGTTTTTGAAGGCTGCCCGGCAGATGATACGTGCGTTGAGCAGTATATGGTTCAGACTGCTATTAAGCGTGGCCCGATGCTTCGTCACATTGATTCACGCATGATCACCAATCCGCGTTACCAGAGATATGCGCTTGATCTGGCAGAAAAGCTTGGCATCCCGGTTCAGGATGCAGTACGCAGTGCTGGTTCAACCAATGGTGCAGTTATACATCTGACTGAAAAAGCAGTTCCGGTCATCGTTATTGGTGTTCCGGTTCGCTATGCGCACACACATTACGGAATTTCAGCTTATGCTGATTTTGATAATGCGGTTAAGTTGGCATGCGAAATTCTTAAAAGACTTGACGAAGAGCAGATTATGAGTTTTTAAAAAAATATAATGATGTGCTGAAAGCGACAGGTATAACGGCAACTGCCGGAAAAGGATATGCAAAGAAGCAGCAAAGAAGCGCATCACAGTTATTTAAACTTTTATGTGACAAACGTAACTGTCTGTGATATTATGAAAGTAATATAAGCGAAAATGACTTTTGCAGAAACGAAAGTATCTTCAAATTTTATTTAAAAATATACTTCTTCTAATGGATTAGAAAGAAGTTATATAGATACGGAACGGTATGAGTACAAAGAACATTACCAGTGAACAGTAATGTAGGAGAACAGTTCGAATATATGTATCGGCTGTTCTCCTTTTGTTTTCAGGCATTAATGGGGGAATATTTTCTATATAAGTGTTGGGAGATTTTATGGAAAAGTTTAAGGCAAATGATACTCTGGAAACGATCAAACAGAGCGTACTTTCCAATGGTACAGAGGTTGATGGGATGACGGAGCTGAAATTCAGCTATACCTCCAGAATCAGATATTATTATGAAAATTATGTAATCCGGGAATCAGCACCGGATTTCCTCCAGAAGCTGGAACGTCATGCTCTTATAGAGCATCTGCGGAATCACAAACGTTTTGTGTATCGTTATCAGTCCGTGAAAAACCATGCCGGACATGAGTATTTTGAGTTACAGGTGATCCGTCTGGAGACAGGCAACAGGGATGATTATAAGATCATTATGGGATTTCGCTATATTGATTTTATTGCACAGCCAGATGAAAAACAGTTGGAAGAAAACATAATGAGGAAAATTCAATGAAAATAAATAGTACAGCTGCTGAACATATTAAGAAATATTGCTATATTGTTGGCATTCTCTCTTTCCTGCTTGCATTTTTTGCGTGTAGCCAGATGATCCGATATCAGGAAAAAGAAAAAAAAGCAGTGGGAACTTATATGGCACAAAGCACGATAAGGAGAGTCAAGGAAAAGCTGGACAATTATATAACGATTTCTGATCTTCTGGGAAATTATATTATTGATGGATCGGATATGGATGAAAACATTTTTTCAGAACTGGCAGAGAAGATCCCCAATGAGGAAGGTGTGGTAAAGGCGTTTGAGCTGGCGCCGGAAGGGATCATAACCGAAATCTATCCTATGCAGGGAAATTCAGAGGCTATTGGATTGGATGTACTGGGGGAACATGAACGGAAAAAAGATGCAATTCTGGCTAAGAAAACCAGGGAGTATACACTCGGCGGTCCCTATCAGTTAAAGCAGGGAGGTACCGGAGCATTACTTTTTAAACCGGTTTATCGAACTGACGATTCTGGAAAGAGTAGTTTCTGGGGATTTGTACTTCAGGTAATCGACTGGGATCGTTTCATGAGTGATATAAATCTGAAATCCTTAAGTCAGGCGGATTTCTGTTATAAGATCTGGTCATATGACAGAAGCAGTGAAGATAAGGTTATTCTTGCCCAGAGTCAGGAGAATATGCCGGAAGACAGCCTGACGATAGAATGTGAAATCCCGAATAACACATGGTATTTTGATATTGTGCCTTCGAATGGGTGGATCCCGGTTTCACACTGGCTTCTCGCCATTGCCGCTTCTTATATATTTTCATTATTGGTCGCTACAATTTATTATCAGATCTCCAGCAAAAAACACAGAGAAAAACAATATGCTGCTGATCTTAAGAAAGCAGCGGAACTGGCAAAAAGTGCCAATGAAGCAAAAACGCGATTTTTGTTTAATATGAGCCATGATATCCGGACGCCAATGAATGCGATCATAGGTTTTTCCGGATTACTGGAAAAGAATCTTCAGAACGAGGAAAAGGCAAAGGAATATCTGGGAAAAATCTGTTCTTCCGGAAATCTGTTGATGACGATCATTAACCAGATCCTGGAGATAGCCCGTATTGAAAGCGGTACTACAGCGCTGCAGCTGAAAGCTGAGGATATAAACACAGTATTTCATACGGTAAACACAGTATTTGAAGAAGATATAAGCAAGAAGAACCTGCAGTATTCGACAGATTTAGATGTATATCACACGTTTATCTTTTGTGACAGAGTGAAACTTCAGGAGATAATGCTGAATATTATCAGTAATGCAATAAAGTACACGTCCGATGGGCATGCGGTCCATGTAAAGATATATGAGAAAGATTCAGAGGATCCCCGGAAAGCCCGGTTTATTTTTACCTGTGAAGATACAGGCATTGGCATGAGCGAGGAATATCTTCCACATATTTTTGAAGAATTTTCCAGAGAGCATACAACCACAGAGAACAAGGTCGCTGGTACAGGACTGGGCCTTCCTATTGTGAAATCCATGATTGAGCTGATGGGAGGAAGCATCCAGGTAGAGAGCACGCAAGGTGTCGGGACAAAATTCACGGTAGATATTTCTTTTGATATGGCATCAGAATCGGATGTATATAGGGATCAGATATCTGAACAGCCAGATGTATTAGAAAAGCTGGAAGGAAAACGTATTCTTCTTGCAGAGGATAATGATCTGAATGCAGAGATTGCGATAGAACTGCTTGCGGAACAAAAGATCATTACAGACCGTGCGGAAGATGGAGCAGAGTGTCTGGATAAGCTGGAGAAAGCAGATTCCGGATATTATGATATGATTCTTATGGACATTCAGATGCCGGTGATGGATGGATATGATGCTGCAGCCAGGATACGCAGAATGAAAGATGAGAAAAAAGCCTCCATCCCCATTATTGCAATGACAGCAAACGCCTTCGCAGAGGACAGGCAGAAGGCAATATCGATGGGAATGAATGATCATGTGGCAAAACCAATTGATATGAATGTACTTTTACCGGTGATAGCAAAGTATATAAGGTGAAAGATCAGTGTTACTGTTCATTGGTAACGTTCCGCGAGGTGTTTTTTGTGAACAAAGTTCACAGAAAACCCGAGAATCTCAGCGAGAAATCATGCGAATGCATGATTTCTGTGCATCGCGAAGCGTGTTACTGGTCACGGGGTGACCAGTAACTAAGAGTAAACGGCGACTTGACTTATTCGTTGCAACCACATATAATTGTTTCGGAACGTAACTTAAAATTTACATTTCGAATAAACAAATAAATTTTTATGAAGGGAAGAATAAATGAAATTATGAAACATGTGGAGGCATATGATAATGTCAAAAGATGAGTATTTAATCACAGATGCGCCTCTTAAAGCGCTGACGGTCTTTGCAATGCCGATGATTCTTGGCAGTTTTTTTCAGCAAATATACAATATGGCTGACTCCATTATCGTCGGTCAGTTTGTGGGCTCCTCCGCACTTGCAGCTGTCGGTGCATGTGCAGCGCTGACCAATGTTTTCATTTGTGTGGCACTGGGTGCCGGTGTGGGTGCCGGTGTGCTCGTGAGCCGTTATTTCGGTGCCAGGGAGTATGGAAAAATGAAAACCATCGTGTCAACGTCTTTGTTTAGCTTTTTGATTCTAAGCATAGTCCTTGGTATTTTTGGCTTTTGCTTTTCCCATTGGATGATGAGCGCGTTACAAACCCCTGCAGATATACTGGATGACGCAGTGCTGTATTTGCGGGTCTATTTCGTGGGCTTTCCTTTTTTGTTTATGTACAACATTCTTTCAACGATGTTTACTTCCATAGGCGAATCAAAAATTCCACTGGGACTCCTGATATTTTCGTCAGTCTTAAATATTTTTATGGATCTCTGGATGGTGGCTGGTCTTGATCTCGGCGTGTTGGGTGCGGCGCTTGCAACCTTGATTGCACAAGGTATTTCCGCCGTGTTTTCGCTTCTGATTTTCTTATATCGGATGCGGCGATATAAGAGCCCTTTTCAACGATTTGACTGGAAGGAGCTGCATTCCATGCTTCAGATTGCAGTTCCGTCAGTTCTCCAGCAGTCTACAGTGTCTATTGGTATGATGATCGTGCAGGCAGTTGTAAATCCCTTCGGCACACAGGCACTTGCGGGATATGCGGCGACGATGCGGGTAGAGAATGTTTTTTCCCTGATTTTTGTATCTATCGGTAATGCAGTTTCGCCATATGTTTCCCAGAACCTGGGCGCAAACAAACCACAGCGTATCAAAAAAGGCTATCAGGCTGCATTGGTGTTGGATGTGTGCTTTGCAGCACTTGCGTTCATCGTTATTGAAACGCTGCATACGCAAATTTCCTCGCTGTTTCTTGGTAAAGACGGAACCGCCCTGGCCTATCAGGTATCCGGGGATTATATGAGATGGATTGGTTATTTTTTCATCTTTATGGGAATCAAAATGGCAACCGATGGAGTCCTTCGTGGTCTTGGAATCATGCGTCCGTTCCTTATTGCAAACATGGTAAACCTGGCGATTCGTCTGTCTGTTGCCTTGATTTTTGCACCGCGTTTTGGTATTGAATTCGTCTGGCTTGCTGTACCAGCAGGTTGGTTTGCGAACTTTTTAATATCCTATGTGGCGCTCAGGAGATCATCAAGTCTATAGTATCCGGCTGTATTTTGCAGAAAGCTTTTTTCAAACATGCTACAGGAAAAAGTTTTTCATTCAACGTGTTGCGTCAGAAATAGCTGAAAGAGAACGCGGGAAATGAGGGAGGCATCATGAAAATTACTTACATTAACCACAGTGGATTTTTAATTGAGACCAGAGACTGCTACTATATTTTTGATTATTACAAGGGTGAATTGCCGCACCTTGACAAGGAAAAAGAAGTAATCGTCTTTTGCAGCCATTTCCACGAGGATCATTTTAACCCACAAATCTTTGGGATTCTTGAGGATATGGGGATGACTTATCAGGCAGTCCTGGCGAATGATATACGAAAAAGGAATCATTTATCGGATCTGAAGATCACATATGTTTATCATGATCAGACTTATAATCTGGATAATGGTACTGAAGTTGATACCTTGCTGTCTAACGATAGTGGTGTCGCATTCATTGTCAAAACAAAGGAAGGCACCATTTATCATGCCGGTGACTTAAATGACTGGTATTGGGATGGTGAGCCGAAAGCTGACAACCAGAGACTTACTTCTGCGTATCGTGCAGAGATCAGGAAAATTAAGGGTATGCATTTTGATGCTGCATTTGTTCCCTTAGATCCGCGGCAGGGAGATCACTATGCCGACGGGATCCTGTATTTCCTTAAAAATGTAGATTGCAATGTCATTTTTCCAATGCATTACTGGAATGATACCAGTGTAATTAAGCGGTTTATTACCGAATATCCGCAATATAAGTCTCGCATTAGAAACACAGAATGTACAAAAGGAGAAGAAGTATGAAATTTAAGATGATTCACGAAAACTATAATGTGTCAGACCTGGACCGATCTATTAAATTTTACAATGAGGCCCTTGATCTGCACGAGGTGAGAAGAAAGACTACCGATGATTTTATCATCGTGTATCTGAGTAACGATGTAAGTGATTTTGAGCTGGAACTTACCTGGCTTAAGGATCATCCACAGCCATATAATCTGGGTGAATGCGAATTCCATCTGGCATTCCAGGCGGAGGATTACGAGGCGGCGCACAAGAAGCACAAAGAGATGGGGTGCATTTGCTTCGAAAATGAAGCAATGGGAATCTATTTCATCGTAGATCCAGATGGCTACTGGCTTGAGATTGTGCCGTAAAGCTGGTTGGGAAATCGAATAAAGCTGGCGTATATTATTTTACAGGAGGGCACTTATGTACCTGGATAATTTAGATGAACTGGATCAGAAGATTATCCAGTTACTTATAGAAAATGCACGTATCTCCTACTCAGATATCGGTGAAGAAACCGGCATTTCCAGAGTGGCAGTAAAAGCCCGGATTCAGGCCATGGAGAAAAAGGGGATAATTGAAGAATATACAACAATAATAAATCCTCAAAAAATCAGTGGGGCTGTATCCTGTTATTTTGAAATTGAAATAAAACCAGATCATTTGTCACAGGTGACGGATATTTTATACAAAGATGATACAGTTACACAGATTTACCGTGTCACAGGAAGAGACAAATTGCATGTACATGCTGTTGCTTCATCAAGTGATGAAATGGAGCACTTCCTGCACAACGTCATTGATACACTGCCCGGCATTATCAGCTGTAGCTGCAATACAATCTTATCACGGATTAAAGATATTAAAGGGTTACGGCTGTAGAGGTCAAATTGAGGTGACGCATTATGGCTTCTTTTGAGAAGAAAGAGAAAAATTTTGTTGTTATTATTTGCAATTACAGTGTATGTAAAGTAAAAGGCAATGAATCAGAAATGGTTCATTGCCTTTTGTGCGGTATGGGTTATTTTAACTTTTAAAATATAATTTTGAAATTTTAAAACGAAAGCTGTTATAAAAAATCAGAGTTTATGGTTCCGTTTAAAATTGTAAGTTCTTGTTCTTTGGAAACTGGAAAAATAATTTGCGGATGTCCGGAAGGAATAGATGTAGGAGCTTCAATATATTGCAGCAATAAATTTGCAGCCATTTCTCCAAGCTTCTCTTTCGGGTGGTTAATACTAGGAACTCGGGTTGAATCATACAATTTGGTTACATTGGAATTATCAAAGCTTATAACAGTTAAATCTTCTGGCACAGAAATGTTTTTTGAAGCAAGATAAGGAACTACATGGCAAGCAATATGATCATTATAGCAAATCAGTGCACTACATTGTATTGAAATGTCATCAATAAATAAATCAATATTTTTAAATTGTCGTTTAGACTCTTCTTTTTGTCCTGATAAACCGTACCAAGAAATAAAATCTTCTTGGATTGGAATATTAAAATCTTTTAATGCTTTGATATATCCAAGATAACGATTTAATCCTTGCGTTTCATCAAAGCGAAATAATCCAGCTATTTTCGTGTGTCCTTTTTGAATTAAGCGTTTGGTCATCAAATAAGATGCTTTTTCATCATCCCACATAACACTAGGAGCATCTACGTTGCATAGGCGGTTATTAATAAACACAAAAGGAATATGGTGTAATCTTAATTGTTCATATAAATCTGTGTATGGAGATGGAAGGCTACTTTTTACGCTTTCGATAATTAATCCTGAAACCTTACTATTAAGCATTTTCTTTAAAAAAAGTGATTCGTTTTCAAGGCGATTATGACTTTGTTCTAAAAGCAAACTATACCCTTTTGGATAAAAAACTGTTTCAAAGCCAGTGAGGATTTTAGAACTAATGTAATTGCCAACATTGGTAAAAAGAATGCCAATTATTTTTTCTTTTTGAAATACTTCTACTTCTTTTGCAACGAAACTTCCGCTTCCTTTGGATCTGGAAATGAGGCCATCTGTTTCCAATTCTTGAAAGGCGTTTCGTACTGTTTGTCTACTTATTTGAAATTGATTACATAGTTCAGATTCAGACGGTAACTTTTCCATGTATTTAAATGTACCATTATAAATTTGGTCGGTAATCCACTTATAGAGAATTTTGTATTTAGGCAGTTTGCCGTATTCTGTTTGTGTCTTATTCATGAGAAATGCTCCTTTATGAGAATAAATGCCTTACGTTTACTATAGCAATTAATTGGAAAAAAAGCAAGTAAAAATACATAAAAAAATACATGTTGAATAAAAAAAAGACAACAAAAAGAACAGAAATATTTTGTTGAAATCTACAAAAATAGCAAAAAAGACTAAAATGTATTTACAAGCATGATAATATGTGGTATAAAAAATACAAGAAAACCACAAAGAGTGAGCTTAAAAATACAAATTAAAAACATGAAAGGATATTTAAAAAAGAACACAAAAGGGAGGCGAAAGTGTGAAAATAGGGTATATTCCAACTCGAAGAAATAATTTCAGCGTGGAAGCTGCACTGTTTTATAAAAAAAAGATAAGACAAATTATAGAAGTAATCTCTCCGGAAATTGTAGATTTGGAAGATATTAATTCTGAAGGTTTACTATGGAAACAAGCAGATGTCCCTAAAGTGATAGAAAAAATGCGCCGGGAACAAGTAGATGCGTTGTTTTTTCCGCATTGTAACTTCGGAAGTGAAGGTGTTGTTGGTCAAGTGGCAGCTGCTTTGAATGTTCCGGTATTGTTATATGGACCGCGTGATGATGCACCGGCGTTGGATGGAATGCGGGATCGAGATTCACAGTGTGGGTTGTTCGCGACAGGTAAGGTTTTGCGACATCATAATGTAACGTTTACATATATTACAAATGTTGCGCCAGATGACATGGTTTTTATATCAGGATATGAAAAGTTTTTAAGAGTGGTACAAGTAGTAAAAACAGTAAGAAACATCCGCATTCTTCAGATTGGTCCAAGACCAACAGATTTTCTTAGTGTAATGGCTAACGAGGCTGAATTAATGGAGTTGTTTGGAGTAGAAGTTTACCCATTGACTCTTTCAGAATTGAAATCAGAGATGGAGAGATGCTGGACAGAGGAGAGAAAAAATGTAGAAGATGTGTGCACTTGGATTGAGAAGAATTATCAAGGAGTAGGAGCCAAAGAGGAAGTGCCGCGTAGGACATTTGCGAAGATGAAAGTTGCAATTCAAAATTTGGCAAAAAAATTTCAGTGTAACTGTGCTTGTATCCAGTGTTGGAGTGCAATGCAGGATGAATTAGATATTTTTCCCTGTGCAGTTAATTCAATGCTAGCTGACGAAGGATTTCCAGTAGCATGTGAAACAGATATATGCGGTGCAATTTCTGCTCTTTTAATTCAAGCAGCAACAGGAAATAAGAAAGTACATTTTTTAGCTGATGTAACTATACGTCATCCAGAAAAGGAGAATACAGAGCTTTTATGGCATTGTGGTGCTTTCCCATCAAAATTTGCAAAACATAGAGAATACTGCAGAATTGACACTGCATGGGATGGAAAAAGTCAGTGTGGAAATTGTAGTTGGGAACTTGAAAACGGCGATATTACGCTTTGCAGATTTGATGGAGATCATGGTAGGTATTCTCTGTTTCTTGGAGAAGGAAAAGGAATTAATGGTCCAATGACAAAAGGAACATATGTTTGGTTCGAAACTGAAAATTGGCCCAAATGGGAGCATAAGCTTGTGCAGGGCCCATACATTCATCATGTGGCCGGAACTTATGGAAAAGTTGCAGATGTTTTATTAGAGGCATGTAGATATATTAAAAATTTAACACCAGACCCTGCAACTCCGTCAAGGGAACAGTTAGAGGAAAGATATAGAATGGGGCTTTAAAAAAGCTATATTAAAAAAGTATATTGAGCAAATAGGAGAGAGATATTATGAGTCAGAAGAAAACGGGTGGAAAAATATCACTTTGGAAGCGATTCTTTTTACAGAGTTATTCGAGTGCAATTGTGGCGATAATTTTATTAATATTTATTTTTTCTGTCTTTACAGATGCATTTTTAACCCCATTTAATCTTTTTAACTTATCAAGAACCGCTGCTGTTTATGCATTTATAGGTGCTTCCCAGTTGATTTTGATGGTAATTGGAGACATGAATCTTGGTATTGGGGCTTGTGGAGCCTTGTCTACGGTTGTAATGGGAACATTGATTACCAAATTTGGGTTGCCAATTCTTCCAGCTGTATTGATGGCAGTTTTAGTATCTGTATTATGTGGTCTTATGATTGGTCTTCTGGTGGTTAAGATGAAACTTAATCCTTGGATCATTACATTGGCAATGTCTTTTGTTTTTAATGGTTTAGCAATTGGATATTCGCATGGGTATTCATATGAAATGCCAGAAACATTGACTTGGATAGGAAGAACCAAGCTAGGGATTTTTTCATTTTTGTTTATCTTGATGGTAGTTATGATAGTAATTTTATATGTAATGTTTCGACATATGAAATATGGAAGAGATATTTTAGCCGTTGGAGGAAATCGAACAGCAGCAAGACTTTCTGGTATTAATGTAGATTGGATTATTATTTCTTGTAATATTCTTTCTTGTGTGTTTGCTTGTTTGGCAGCAATTTTGTGGGCCTCTAGAACTGGAACAGCATCTCCGAATACAGGATCAGATTGGATGATGTATTCTATAGCGGTTTGTGCAATTGGAGGAATTCCACTTTTAGGAGGAAGTTTTACGGCACTTGGATTTTTTTGCGGAGCGTGGATTCTGACGATGGTGCGTAATGGTCTGACAATGTTAAATGTGGATGTTTATTATGAACAGGTTTTTCTTGGAATTATTATTTTGTTTGCTGTTTCTGTGGAATCTATAAGAGCGCGGGTGGCAGAAAGAATGAACTAGGATAAAAATTTGTACTTCGGAGAGGAAAGTACAGATATTTATAAAAAACTATTAAAAAACTATATTATTAGGAGGGTAACTTTATGAAGAAAAAAGCAGTTAGTATTTTATGTATGGTAGCAATGAGTATTGGAAGCTTAGGAACAGAAGTTGTATGTGCAGCAGAGTCTGACTATGCTCTGGCAAAAGCCCCAGAAGATTATAAGCTAACAATTTATTGGCCGGCACCAGATACTTATTTTGAGGAAAATATTCAGCCAGGATATCAGGCTGTGGAAGAAAAATATGGGGTTTCTTTTGATTATGCAATTGGAACAGAATGGACGCAGGATATCGAAAATCAAATTGTGGAAGCAAAAGCAGCTGATGGATATGATTTATTTATGATTTACGGTGCAGATACATCCGGAGCAAATGCGCTTTATAAAGAACTTTATGAGGCAGGCGGAAAAGTTGTTAATTATGGAGGAGTAATGGATGATCCTCAGGAATCGGCACTTACTGTTTGCGGTGATGTGTATCAGTATTCTTATGAAGCTACTTGCAAAATGATTGAATCAATTGATGGAGATGCTAAAATTATAAATGTTTTGGAGAATCTCGGTGATGTAAACACCTTGGAACGTCAGAAGGGTGTAGAAGCAGCTGTTGCAGAATATGAAGGGGCAGAAATTGTTCAGACGATTGGTGACATCACAACCGAGGATGAAGGATATGAGAAGACATTTAATGCGTTAGCAGCGAATCCGGGGGCAAACGGAATTATTGCAACTGGTGGTACAGCTTCTAGAGGATTAGCGAATGCTTTGAAAGATTACTATGCATCAAACAGCGAAGCAGAACATCTCTTTGCAGTTGCAACAGATCCATCTGAAGAAGTTATGAATGGAATTGAAAATGGAACAATTGATATAGGAGTAGCTCAGAACGGATATGGACAAGGATATATTGGTGCACTTGCATTACTTCATCTTGCCGATGGATGGGAGCCAGTAGAATGGGGCGAACATATAGTGTCTGGTTTTGTGTTAATTACAAAGGATAATATGGATACATATAGTTCAGAAATTGAGCAACTTAGTATTGACATTGCAAATGATTTGGAAACAGTTTATATGAAGAAGTAGTAAGCTGAAAATAGGAAGAATTTCTGCCCTCTGTTACAAATAGAGGGCAGAATAAAACCGGAGGAATAGATTATGCTGGAAATAAAAAATGTTTCAAAATCATTTCCGGGAGTGAAAGCACTAAATAATGTTTCTGTACAATTTCAGAACGGAGAAATTCATGCGCTTCTTGGAGAAAATGGAGCGGGAAAAAGTACACTTATGAAGATCATCTGTGGAATTTACAAAGCAGATGAAGGGAATATCCTGATGGACGGAAATGAACTTCATTTATCAGGATATGGTGATGCTGTTCGCCATGGGATTAGCATGGTACATCAGGAAATTCAGATGATCCCGGAAAGTAGTATCGCTGAAAATATTGTAAATGATAAAATGAGTCAGTTTGCTAAAATGGGTTTTGTAAATTGGAAGAAGATTTATGAGTTTGCGGAGATCTATATGAAAGAAGTAGGTCTTGAGTTTCCTCCGGAAAAGAAGGTGCGATTCTTAAGTGCTGCACATAAGCAATTAATTCAAATTGCAAAAGCATTAAGCGCAGATACAAAAATACTGCTTTTGGATGAACCAACATCTTCTTTAACGAGGCATGAAGCAAATTTGCTTTTTGAACTTGTAAAAAAATTAAGAGATAAGGGATTAGTTATAATTTTTGTGTCTCATAAACTTGAAGAAGTTCAGTTGATTGCGGATAAAGTTACAGTTTTTCGTGATGGAGAATTAGTTGGTACTGGTGAGATTAGTAAAATGGACAATCCTACAATTATAAAAATGATGATAGGAAGAGAGTTTGCATATCAGTATCGGGGAGCTTTAAATGCAGAGAAAAATGAAGTGATATTTGAAGCAAAACATATTTATTCCCACTTGCATGGTTTACAAGATATGAGTTTTCAACTTCGTAGAGGAGAAATTTTGGGGTTTTATGGACTTGTTGGCTCTGGGCGTACTGAGTTAATTCGTACAATCTTAAATATTGATAAAAGAGATGCTGGAGATATTTTTCTTCGAGGAGAAAAAATTGAAATTGATTCTTTTAAAACTGCACTACATAAATACAAAATTGGTTATGTAACAGAGAATAGGAAAGAAGAGGGACTATTTTTGGAACACTCTGTCGTAATGAATATTTGTGTAAATTCATTACAAAAATGTTATTACAAAAGAATTCCTGTTATTAATTTAAAAACAGAAGAAGAGAATGCAGATATTTATGTAAAAAAGCTAAAAATAAAGACACCTGGAATGACAACCCTTGCAGGAAAGCTGTCAGGAGGAAATCAACAGAAAATAAGTATTGCAAAATGGCTTGCTGCAGAGTGTGATATTCTTATTATTGACGAACCAACGGTTGGTGTTGACATTGGAGCGAAGGAATATATTCATGATTTAATCTGGAATCTTGTCACAAAAGAAAACAAGACAGTAATTTTAATTTCTTCGGATATGAATGAGATGATCTCATTAGCAAGAAGAATTTTAATCTTTAAAAATCGAAAAATTGTTTCAGAGTTAAAAGGAGAAGAATTTTTTGCAAGGCCGGGAAGTGAAATTAGTGAAAAAATAGGAAAGTCATTCGTATAAAAAGGAAATGAAAAAATGAAAAAACTGGCTTTTTATTCAATAGAGAGAAGCAATGAAATATCAGAAAGTTACATAAAAAAATTAGTAGAGAAATTGAGGAAAAATGGTGCGGAACAATGTCGAATCTATGAACAGGAATTGGAAGGAGAAAAATATTTTTTTGGATTTATTGAGACTGAAAAATCGTTTGAATCTGATTGGATGTCAGCAAGGCACGTATATGAATTTGCTCAGCGAGAAGGAGACGATTTCACTAATTTAGAAAAACGTGGAATTATTATTGGAGTAGCTGATGGGAAATTAGAAGAATATGTACGCCTTCATGATGAACAGCCACAGATTATTCATGATTTATGTTATCAGAATGGTTTTAGAAAATCTTCAATTTTTGCATTCCCTACTTTATCAGGTAATTGGTATTTATTGCAATTTGTTGAGTATAAGGGAAAAGAAGATCCGCGCCTATATGAAAACCCGACATATCAAGAGTGGCTGCGTGTTACTGGAGAGTGTCAGAAACCTCTTCCAGGAGAAAAATTTTGGAAAGACATGAAGTTGCTATTTCAGTATAGGAAATAATTAAATAAGAAAAGATTAAATAGGAGGATTGCTATGAAAAGATCACTTGCAAATAGTGCTATTCGTTATGCAGAAGAATTATTAAATCAGTATAACTTTAAACTTCCAGAATTTGGTTATTGGAATTTGAATGAGTGGAGAGCTCATAAAAATGAGATAGATGTAATTAAGAAACTGATGCTTGGGTGGGATCTTACTGATCATGGACTTGGTAGGTTTGACGAAATTGGATGTACCCTTTTTACGATTCGAAATGGTCTTCTTGATCAACCAGATGTGGGGGTTCCGTACGCAGAAAAGTTATTAATTTTTAAAGATGGTCAAAGATTACCGATTCATTATCATGGATTTAAAACTGAGGATATTATTAACCGTGGTGGTGGAGTTATGTTTATTCGTTTGTATAATACGGTAAATGGAAAAGCAGTAGACACGCCTGTTGAGGTTTATATGGACGGAATTAAACACATTTATCAACCAGGAGAAGAAGTACTGATTTATCCTGGAAATAGTATAAGTATTACACCTGGAATTGCGCATACGTTTGGTCCAAAGCCGGGGATGGGTGATTTAATTTGCGGAGAAGTATCAAAAGTTAATGATGATAATATTGATAATTATCACATTGAATTCCAGCCGCAACAGTATCCTGAAATAGAAGAAGATGAACCTATTTTTCGTCCTCTGTGTAATGAGTATGACCGAGTTTTATAAAATTTTATTTTGAAAGTTGATTAGATGCATAAGTTGCCACAATCTGTGAGAAAACAAAGGTTGTGGCTCTTTTATTAAAAGATTAGTCTGTATAAAAAAGCTGTATATCTTTTTGTGTAAGAAGTAATTAAGCGTTAAAACAATTTTGTATTGTAAATTATTCAATACTGCCATGTTTGTGTGTTAAAAGAATGAAAACGTAACATGCTAACAATAAGCACAAAAATTCAAAAAGGAGACTAAACAAATGGACAGCAAGAAGAAAAAAGAGTTGGAGTTATGGGCTGCAAAAATTCGTAAAACAGCTTTGCAGACAATCCAGACTGCAGGTTCAGGACATATTGGAGGATCTTTCTCCATCTGTGATATTATGTCAGTACTGTATTTCGACAAAATGAATGTAGATCCGGTAAACCCGGACAAGCCAGACCGTGACAGACTTGTTCTTTCCAAAGGACACTGCTCACCGGCAATGTATGCAACATTAGCTCTCAAGGGATTTTTTCCGGTAGAACATCTTTCTACATTCCGTAAACTGGACAGTGATCTTTCCGGACATGTAGAGATTCATGTGCCAGGTGTTGATATGTCTGCCGGTTCTCTTGGACAGGGACTTTCCACAGCTCTTGGAATGGCTATGTATGCAAAAGCAAATAAGACTGGAAACAGTGTATTCTGTATCATGGGAGATGGTGAAATCCAGGAAGGCCAGGTTTGGGAAGCTGCTATGTGTGCAGGCTTCTATAAAGCTGATAACCTGATTGCATTTGTAGATAATAACAATCTTCAGCTGGATGGCTCTCTGGAAGAAGTTATGTCTCCATACCCGATCGGAGACAAATTCAAAGCATTTGGCTGGAATGTGATCGAGATCGACGGACATGATGTAGAGCAGATCGCAGACGCTGTAGAGCTTGCTTCTGTAGTAACCGGAAAACCTACTGTAATCGTAGCACATACTATTAAAGGCAAAGGCGTTTCCTTATTTGAAAATAATGTTGACTTCCACGGCGGACAGCCAAAACCGGAACAGTGGCCGGCATGTTTTGCTGAATTGGATGCTAGACTTGCGGAACTGGAGGACTGATAAAATGGGAGAGAATATTTCAACAAGAGTAGCATATGGACGTGCATTAGCTGAATTTGGTGCAGATGAGAACATCTATGTATTTGACGCAGACTTAAAGAAATGCACCATGACACTTTATTTCTCAGAGAAATATCCGGAACGTTTTTACAACATCGGTATTGCTGAGGCAAACATGGTAGATGTTGCAGCTGGTTTTGCAACATGTGGAGCAACTGCTCTGGTACATACATTCGCTATTTTTGCAGCAGGCCGTGTTTATGACCAGGTAAGAAACAATGTCTGCTATCCAGGATTAAATGTAAAGGTAGTAGGAAGCCACGCTGGCCTTACAGTTGGTGAGGATGGTGCAACCCATCAGGCTCTTGAGGACATCAGCCTTATGCGTACAATTCCGGGAATGACTGTAATTGTTCCATGTGACGCAAATGAGACTCGTCTTGCAACAAAGGCTATGCTTGATTTCCAGGGGCCATGCTATTTCCGTACAGGGCGTCCGGCAGTTGAGTGTGTAACTGATACAATTGAGAATTACTCATTCGAGATTGGCAAAGGCGTACAGCTGAAAGATGGTAAAGACGTTACAATCATTGCATGTGGCCTTATGGTTCAGGAAGCTCTGAAAGCACAGAAACTTCTGGAGGCTGAGGAAATCAGTGCAAGAGTTATTGATATGCATACAATTAAACCGATTGACCGTGATATCATTCTCAAAGCAGCAGAAGAGACCGGTGCAATTGTTACAGCAGAAGAGCACAATGTGATCGGCGGACTTGGAGCAGCTGTTGCAGAAGTTCTGGTTCAGAACAAGAGTGTTCCGACTGAGTTTGTTGGAGTTCAGGATACATTTGGACATTCCGCTTCTCCGGCAGAACTGCTGAAACATTACGGATTAACCCCTGAGAATATTGCTGAGAAAGCAAAGAAAGCAATTTCCAGAAAATAATTACAGGAAAGAAACGGTTAAGCAAATGGCAGAAAGTTATGTAATTGGAGTTGACTTCGGAAGTGATTCTGTTCGTGCGCTTATTGTAAATACAGAGACTGGGGAAAATGTTGGACAGGGTGTTGCCTGTTATCCACGTTGGAAAGCTGGACTCTATCAGCATCCGGAGTACAGCATTTTCCGCCAGCATCCATTAGATTATCTGGAATCTTTGGAAAAATGCATTACGACAGCACTGGCAGAGCTTACCGAAGAGCAGAAAGATTATGTGATTGGAATTGGAGTGGACACTACTGGTTCCACTCCGGTTCCGGTAGATAAAAATGGAATTCCGCTGGCACTGCTTGATGAGTTTGCAGAGAATGAAAACGCCATGTTTTTCCTCTGGAAGGATCACGCTGCAGCTGCTGAGGCGGACGAGATAAACAAGTTATTCAGGAACAACAGTGAGAATGACTATACCAAATACCAGGGAGATTACAGTGCGGAATGGTACTGGGCAAAAATCCTTTATGCAGTGAGACATGATGAAGCAATCCGCCAGGCAGCTTATACCTGGGAGGAGCATTGTGACTGGATGACTGGTATTCTTTGCGGGGAAACAAGACCGGAGAAAATTTACCACAGTGCGTGTGCAGCTGGTCATAAGGCTTTGTGGCACAGCGAGTGGAATGGTCTGCCGGCAGCTTCTGTTCTGGAACAGCTGGATCCGTATCTGGTACAGGTTCGCGAGCGGTATGGAAATGCACCGCAGCCGTCTACTGTGAAGGTTGGAACTCTTTGTCTGGAATGGGCTAAGAAACTGGGATTAAAAGAGAGTACTGTGATTTCAGGAAGCTCTTTTGATGCTCATGCAGGTGCTGTGGGTGCTGGTATTCAGAAGAAGACTTTTGTATGTACGATGGGAACTTCTTGTGTGGATATGTTCGTGGAGAAGCCGGAGAACCTGAAGGGAAAAGATATTCAGGCGTACTGTGGACAGGCTGAGAATTCCATTTTGCCTGGATACGTAGGCGTGGAGACCGGACAGGCGGCTTTTGGAGATATATTTGCATGGTTTAAGAGGCTGTTGGAGTGGCCGCTGGCAGAACTTGCAGCTGATGAGAATTCTGGTATTTCAGATGAACTATACAAAAAAGTCGAAGATCGGATTTTGATTATGCTGCAGAAGAAGGCGGAAGAACTTCCGGAAGAGCCATTCCCAATTGCACTGGACTGGTTTAATGGGCGCCGTTATCCAAATACAGACGATTTCCAGAGATCTGCCATTTCCGGATTATCGCTGGGAATGGATGCGCCGTATCTCTACCGCAGTCTTGTGTTTGGAGCCGTATGTGGTCTGTACCGTCTGATTGAAGGTTTCGAGAAACAGGAAATTGATATTGAAAAGGTGATCGCGGTAGGTGGAATTTCCAAGAAATCACCTTATGTTATGCAGATGTTGTCTGACTTAAGCGGACGTGAGATACACATTCTGGACAGTGACCAGACATGTGCACAGGGAGCCGCTATGTATGCCGCTGTGGGAGCTGGAATTTACGAGACATTGGAAGTGGCAGCAGAGCATATGGCAGCGAAATGTATTAAGATTTGCAAACCGGATTCTGAGAAGAAAGACTGGTATAAGAAACATTACCAGGAGTATCTGAAACTGGCAGAAGCGGTTAATAAATTAAGCTGAAGATAGAAATTGCTATAAAATTTTGAAAAAACCTCAGAAAAATGTAGGCTGGTGTTCACCGAAAGGTGGCACCGCCTACATTTTTCTGTCCAGTGGATAATCAAAGCTCTTGAGGGTCTGGTGAGAACCAGACCCTTTAATGGAAGCTGTTATTTTGCCACTACATAATTGGTTTCCTCCAGCTCATCGGAAGCTAACATTTCCAATAAGCGGAACGCTGGACCGGAAGGATGAGTCCGTCCTCCTTCCCAGGCCTCAACTGTTTTCTTGGATACGCCCATATATGCAGCAAAAACACTTTGCGTCATTCCTGCTTTCATCCTGATGTCTCGGATTTCTGCACTGGAATATTCCTTTACAGGTGCAATCGTATAAGTCTTAATACGTGCAGTGCCTTGACCTTTTTCATATGCAATTGCTTCTTGCAAGCCTTGCTTTAAATCATCAAATAATGTACTCATAAAGATCAACTCCTGTTCTTGGCATTAGTATCCACCTTTCTATCAGTTATATTACCATACTACACCCTATTTTATAGGGCGTCAACTGAAAATTCATGAATTAAAACTTTGAATAACTGTGCGTCGCATTCTCGTTACTTCAGTGATGAGTTATGCGCACTATTTTTTTGAAGATAGAGTTAGGGACTTGTTTTATGCAGCTGTTTTATAATACCACAAAATTAAGAAAAAGAGTATGAAGCTTGTGAAACTATTTTTCATACAAAAACTAATTTTTTGACACATTTTTATAATAAAAATGACTATCAGATTACTCGTGCAAATGGTAAATTATAGTCAAATAAAACAAACGTGATTCTTAAATGAAAGGAGAATTAAAACATGAAAAAGAAAATGGTATGCATCTTAATGGCAGGCGTTATGGCCTCACTTGTACCGGCACAGATGGTCTTCGCAGAGGGCGACGGCGGAGAGAAAACAGTTGTAAAATTCCAGACCTGGAACCCAGGGGATGAGAAATATACACATGCAATGCTGGAGAAATTCGAAGAGGAGCATCCGGACATTCAGATTGATTATACTTTTATGCCGTATACAGATCATGTAGAGAAGCTGAAAGTTGATCTTTCAGCAGGAGATGCTGCAGATGTTTATGGAGTTCAGACCGGAGCAATGTATAAAGAATTCCGTGACTTCGAAGAAGATCTGACCCCATATATGGCTGAGAAATACGGTGATGACTGGACCTCTAATTTCAATGAATATGCAATGTCCCTTCTTCAGGGTGATGACGGCGAATATTACGCAGTTCCTCTGGGACTCAGCTATGCCGGATATGTATGGGCAAACATGTCTTACTTTGATAAATATAATCTGGAGCTTCCGACCAACTATGATGAACTGAAAGAAGTATGCCAGACATTCCGTGACAATGGTGAATATCCTCTGGTAATTGGAGCAAAAGATTCCTGGATCAACATTGATACCTGGATGAATATTGCAGCTGATATTAATACTGAGAAGCTGTATTCCGCAATTGAAGGCGAGACTCCATTTACAGATGAGGACCTGGTTCAGTCCTTCCAGATCTGGCAGAACTGCTTTACAGACAGTGTTTTCCAGGATGGAGCACTTGGCGTAGGAATGTATACAGATTCCACTGATATGTACCAGAAGGAAGGTTCCATTCCTATGATTCTCAATGGTTCCTGGGCACTTGGCGCTTACATGGATAGTGATGAGCAGAGCCAGGAAGTTTATAACAGTGAAGGTGCAAACCATAAGATATTCTTAATGGATTGGAATAACGATGGAAAGATTGCACCAGTGGAAGAAGCTGTTGATGTATCTCTGGCAATCAACAATCAGTCCAAGGTTAAAGATGCTGCATGGACATTTGTTGACTGGATGATTCATGAAGGCGCAGATACTCTTGTAAACGGACAGTTACAGTACATGCCGGCACGTAACGACATGGAGCTTAATGTAGAAGGTCTGAACGAGAATGGTACTGAAAATCTTGAATACTGTGTAGAGCAGGGTAAAAATAATGTAGGCGGATACAGAGAAATGGCTTATGCAGAGCTGAAAGAGACAATCAGCAATGAGCTTACAGAACTTGCTCTGGGAGATGTTACACCAGAAGAGGCAGCAGAGACGATTGAAGCAGCTTCCCAGGCACAGGAAAGATAAATTTTATTAAGTATAAAAAGGCTGCCCTCACTTTGGGCAGCCTTTTATAAAAAAGGAGGAAAATCATGGCCTCAGCTCGAAAAAGGAAAGATTGCTTTACCAGCTTTCTGTTTGTACTTCCCCTTTTGGCATTGTTTCTTGTTTTTTTTGCTTATCCTATTATTTATAACATTGTCATCAGCTTCTATGACTGGAATGGAATCAGCGTAGAAAAAGTTTTCGTAGGTTTCGCAAACTACAAAAAGCTCTGGGCAGATTCCGTAATGCAGAAAACATTTCGAAACTTTGTCATTATTGCAATATCTACTACGGTTATTCAGTCAGCACTTGGACTTATGCTGGCATCCTTTTTTATCAGAAAGATAAAGTTTTCCGGGTTCTATAAAATCCTTTTTTATCTTCCGGCAATCTGTACCTCCACAATTGTTGGTACTGTATTTTCGAAAATTTTCGAAACAAACCGTGGTTACCTGAATGTGATCCTGCGGGCACTTCATCTGGATTTTCTCTGTCAGCAATGGCTTGCAACACCGAAGACCGCACTTGCATGTCTTTTATTTGTAAATATCTGGCAGTGGACCGGTTATAGTATGCTGATGTACTACACAAATATGCTGAATATTCCCCAGGACCTTTATGAGTCAGCAACCATCGACGGAGCAGGAAGCTTTAAACAGTTTATTTACATAACTTTCCCACTTCTTCGCGGTACTCACATTACCCTGATTATTCTGGACATTCTGGGTGCGCTGAAGTTTTTCGATCTTTCTTATGTATTGACTGATGGTGGACCGGCACATGCTACTGAGACTTTTTCTACATATATATATACGAAATCATTTAGTACGTTTCAACAGGGACAGGCTTCCACCATTGTTGTATTTATGTTTTTGATTGCTATGGTGCTGACCGTTATTCAGTTGAAAATCTATTATAAAAAAGACAGGAAGGAGATGAACTAGCCGATGAAAAATTCACTATCTTATAAAATAGTTACTCAGGTTATCTGTGTGATTCTGCTGGTTATCTTAGTCTTTCCACTGTATTTGATGGTAGAAAAGTCCCTGGCAGTTAATGGACTTGGAAACTATACAAAAGTATTTGAGTATTTCAACTTGCTTCCCAATATTATTACAAGTATTATTGTGGTAGGAGGAACGCTTATTGTTGTCTCAATTGTAGTTTCCATGGCAGCATACGCATTTTCCAAACTGGAATTTCCACATAAGCAGGCTGTTTATTATCTGATTCTTACAGGTATGATGATCCCTACATCTGCATTAATCTTTCCGCTTTATCAGATCGTAAGGGGACTTCATCTGAACAATACCGGATGGTCATTGGTATTTCCATATGCTACGGCAAGTGCCTGCTTTAATCTTATGGTTCTGACCAACTACTACAATGCATTGCCGGATGAACTGATCGATGCAGCGAAAATCGATGGTGCAAATAAATGGACTACATTTATACAGATCATGCTTCCAATTGCAAAACCAGGTCTTGTTTTTGTACTGATCCAGACCTTTTTATCTGCATGGAATGAACTTCAGATGGCGATCATTTTCGTTAATGATACTTCGAAACAGCCGCTTTCTGTTGTGCCGCTTCGGTTTGCACAGACAACTTCCAGTTCCGGCTTTACTATTAATAACCTGTTTGCAGCGTGTATTATCTGTCTTTTGCCGATTGCGGTTTTCTATATCTTTGCATCCCGGCAGCTGATGGCAGGACTTACTGCAGGAGCTGTGAAGGGTTAAGCTAAAGGACGGCCTGTTTTATGAAAAAAAATTCTTCGCACAAAACGCTTAGTATTGTGAAACGTATCAGCATTACGAATATTGGAATCTTTATCATTGCCTGTATCTTAAGTATTGTGGCAACTTTAAAGCTGAATGTGGAGTACCATATTGACCGGGATGCACAGATGATGAAGGTCTATATTTCCAATACTCTAAGTTCGATTGATAATACTCTGAAAGATATGGGAAGGGTTTCGCTGATCGCGTTTTCCGATCAGACGGTGCAGGATATTCTGAAAGGTACTGATTATTCTTTTGATGAGAAAATGGAGAACGAAGAGTATCTTAAAAAACTCTATTCTTCTATGATTTCAATCAGGGATGATGTGCGGGGAATTTATATTTTTAATAATGAGGATATGGTGTTTTACAGTGATACCTGGAATCCATTTTTGGGATTTGACTGGAATGTAGAATCTTTTTTTCAGGATGTAAAGATAAATTCTGACCTTTCTACAAATATTTCGGGATGCCATATGTATGTGGGTACGCTGCCTGAGGGATTTAAGTACACACAGACTTATACAAAAAACATTTTCCAGGAGAATAATATTTATCTGGTCCGTCCCATTCGCAGCTTTTCACCGTTCGAAGTTATCGGTTACATTGCACTGCGTACGCCTATCCTTACTTTACAGAAAATATGCAGCAATTATCTGGAAGATAATATTTCCTATATTGTTGCTGATGAAAATAATAATGTTGCATGCAGTTCTAACGAGAAAATTATTAGCAATAATCTCGAGGACATTTATCCAGAGCTTCTGGAACAGGTGAATGGTGCAAAAGGATCTTTTAGCCTGACTCTGAATCAGGAAAAGTATCTCTGTGCCTACCAGCGTTCTGATTACAGCAATATGCTTCTGATCACGCTGAAAAATTATGATTCTATTTATGATGAACTGAGCATTCTGGTGATAACCTGTATTGTGATCACGGTGATAAGTGCGCTTTTTGTATTGTTCTGTGCATATGGTTTTACCAGAAAAAATCTGAAAAGGCTTACGGATTTTTCGTTGGATATTCAGAATTTCCAGCCTGGAGATCTTACAAGACAGTATGATGTGGGATATATGGATGAGGTTGGCGTACTGAAGGATTCCTTTAATAAAATGATTCGCCGCCTGAACGATCTGGTCATTTCGGAGTATCAGGCAAAGGATGAGCTTCAGAAAGCGGAAATTTCTGAGCAGAAAATGGCAATGCTGTATCTGAAGCAGCAGATCAATCCTCATTTTCTTTATAATACACTGGATATGATCCGTTTGAAAGCTGCTATTAATAAGGATACGGAAGTGTCTCAGATGCTGATGAAGCTGGTGAGCTTTTACCGTTTAAGTACCAAGGTGTATGATTCTATGGTGGCAGTGCGCAAAGAGGTAGAAATGCTGGATGCTTATATGAGTCTGATGTGCTATCGGTATTCAGATATTATATATCGTTCAGAAATTGAACCTGGGGCATTGGATATAGAGATTCCCAACTTTATTCTTCAGCCGCTGCTGGAAAACAGTCTGATGCATGGGTTGAAGGACAGGCGGTATCAGGGAACGATCATTCTTAAAATATATAGAAATGAGCAGGACAAAAATGAACTGAACATCTGGCTGATCGATGATGGAATAGGAATTCCAGATGACAAAATGGCAGAGTTGAATGCGTATAATGCAAAGGACAGTGAAGCTCTTTATCGTGTGCAGACCAGAACTGAGGGTGACCGTACCCACCTGGGTGTTATCAATGTGATCAGCCGTCTGAAGCTTTATTATCAGGAGAATGCGGAAGTGATCTATATGCGGAACGAGACTGGAGGAACTACTGTAAAAATTAAGATTAAGACAGCGAGTGAGGAGACATGAATAATTGCAGAGTACTTTTAGCAGATGATGAGGCCGCGATCCTGGAAGGGTATAAATTACTTTTCGACTGGGAGAAATATCAGTGTGAGGTTGTGGGGACTGCCATGGATGGACGTGAGGCAGTGGAGAAAGCCCGTGAGTTAAAGCCAGATATTGTAATTATGGATATCAATCTTCCGAAGCTTAACGGGCTGGAAGCCATACGTGCCATTCAGGAGACTGCTCCGGCAGATCATCCCATTTACATGATCGTAGTTACCGGGTATGATGAATTCTCTTATTGCCAGGAGGCACTAAGGCTTCGAGTTTCGGATTTCCTTTTGAAGCCAATTGATTTTGATGCTTTTGGTGAAGTGATAGAGGGGCTTGTGAAAAAGGTAATGGAGAATCCGAACCGTCAGGTGGTTCTGTCAGATACCCTGAAAAAGATTGTGGATTATGTAAATGAAAATCTTTCTGATGAAGATATGCGGCTTACATTGCTTGCGGAAAATATGAATATGAATCCGAATTACATCAGCCAGTTGTTTAAAAAAGAGCTGGGATGTGGATATCATGCCTACCTGAACCAGGTTCGTGTGGAAAAGGCGAAAAAATATCTGAAGCAGACCAACGAACCGATCACGGTTGTAGCAGAATTAGTGGGGTTCAGTGATTATCGTATTTTTACGAAAATATTTAAGGGGATTGTGGGAGTTACTCCCTCGCAGTTCCGAAAATAAAATATATGGGAGGTAAGATCATGGTTTTAAAATTAAACGAGTTCCGTGACAAACTGGCTGGATGCTGGGCAGGAAAAAATGTGGGTGGTGTTCTTGGCGCACCTTTTGAGTGCAAGAGAATGGTTCCTGATGTGGATTTCTATATTCAGGATCTTTCTATGGGACCGCCTGCAAACGATGACCTGGATCTTCAGATTGTATGGCTGGCAGCAGTTGAGCGCTACGGCAGAAATGTAAATGCGTCTATCCTTGGTGAGTACTGGCTGTCCTATGTAATCCCGAACTGGGTTGAGTATGGAACTGGTAAGGCGAACCTTAAGGCAGGAATTGTTCCGCCTATGTGTGGTGATGTGGACAACACTTACAAGAACAGCAATGGCTGCTGGATTCGTTCTGAGCTTTGGGCGTGTCTGGCACCGGGACATCCGGAAATTGCAACCAGATATGCATTTGAGGATGCAATTGTCGATCATGCAAACGAAGGAATGTATGGTGAAATTTTCACATCTGCGCTTCAGAGTGCGGCGTTTGCAGAAAGTGACCGTGAAAAACTGATCGATATCGGACTTTCCTATATTCCGGAGGATTGCGCTGTTGCAAGAGCAATCCGTAAAACAGTAGAATGCTATCATAATGGCATTGATTATCTGGAAGCAAGAAAAATTGTGCACAATACTGCGCCGGGAACCTTTGGTATCCAGGAATACAAGCTGAGTGAGATTCCAAAGGAAAACAATGAGGGAATGGAGATTGGAGAGCCTGGCTTTGATGCACCGGAAAACGTTGCTTTTGTAGTACTTGGTCTTCTCTACGGAGAAGGTGATTTCGGAAAGAGTCTTATTATTGCCAATAACTGCGGTGAAGATACGGACTGTACCTGTGCAACTCTTGGCGCACTTCTGGGTATTATTTATGGTGCTTCTGGACTTCCGGAGAAATGGACAAAACCACTTGATGACAAAATTGTAACCATGTGTATTGATAAAACAAGTCATGGAATCTGGGTTCCGGATACGGCGACAGAACTGGCAGAGCGTATTCTTCGTGTGGTACCGGGCTTTTTGGGACAGGATCTCTGCGATGCTTTTGCAGAGGGCGGAATGACTATTGAATGCCTGGAAAAAGAGGCTCTGTTCTGCAATAAGACAACAGATTATCTGCCATTGATCAATGGAAACGGAAAATCAGAGGAATTGCCGATCCGTGATCTGTGCGCTCTTTCTTCCTATGTGGCAAGATATCAGTTCCCCGCATTTAGTGTTATGGTGGATTATGAGGACTCTGTTTTCTTTACACCTGGCGAGAACAGAAAGTTTAAGGTTAAGGTTGTAAATTCCAATACCATGAGAGAGCAGCAGTGGGTAAAAATCAGGCTGTATCTTCCGGAAGGAGTTACTGCTGTGGGTGCATCTACAGCGGAGCTGCCATTGAATAACCTGTACCTTTCCTGTGCGGAAAAAGAATTTGAAATCAGTACAGAGGGCTTTAGTGACAGCCGGCTGGAGCTGATCGTGGATGTTTCCCTTACAGGAAGACATTCAAACGGACCTGTGAAGGTTGTTCTTTTTGCAGGAAAATAAGGAGAATATAGAGTATGTATATTGCAATTGACGGAGGTGGAACGAAGACAGAATATCTGCTTCTGGATAAGCATTTCCAGGTAGTGGATCACTATCTGGGCGGCTGTCTGAACCATGATCTTCTGGGAAATGGATGGGCAGATGTTTCGTTGGCTTTAAAAGCTTCCATAGATGTTTTGCTGGAGCGTAATGGTCTGACTGTTTCGGATATTGAGGCAGCAGCGGCTGGTATTTCCGGGCTGGATACTGCCGGGGATCAGCAGCAGGCTGATGCGTGCTTCTCTTCAGCTGGCATTTCCCGTTTTCTTGCAATTAATGATGGCTATCTCCCCATTGCAGCCGAGAACCCGGCTGCGTGGGGAGTTTCTCTTAATTGCGGAACAGGGATGTGCTGTGCGGCAATTGATTCTTCAGGTAACCGGATCAAACTGGCCGGAATGGATGAATGGTCAGGGGATGCAGGGGGCGGAAATTGGATTGTGATGCAAATGTATCGCAAGGTTTACGAAAACCTGATTTTAAAGGATGTTAGTACACCGTTTGTAATGGAATATATGAAAGTGATGAATCTTGGCGGTAAGGTTGATTTTATAAATTCATGGTCAGATTTGAAAGACGGGGAGAATACAGAATGTAAGGTTCTGCATCGTAAGATCATCCAGCTTTTTTTTGAACTTCTCGAGCGCTCTAATCCAGAGGTACAGGCTCTTGCAAATCAGATGATAAAGTGCGCGGCCTACACCATCGATGCAGCAGTTCGGGAGCTTCATTTTTTCGGTGAGAAAATTCCGGTGTATCTCTCAGGCTCCATTTTGACCAAGGCTGCTTCCGCGGGGTATCTGTCGATGCTGAAGGAAGCTCTTTCCTGCATCTGTCAGGGGAAACTGGAGGTGCATATGTGCACGAAAAGACCTGTGGAAGGGGCAGTGCAGTTGCTGAAGGGATAAGAAAAAGGACAATAATATTATTATCCCAACACATTTGATTATCTCCCAAAAAGATGCTATTATTGGGAGAAAGTAAAGAAGTTTGGGAGAATGGAGTTGGAAATATATTATGAAGTTTTGCAAAATGCTGATCAAAACTGACAAGAATAGTATTAGCTGAAAAAACTGGTTGATGAGGGTGCTATGATTATACAGCAGGACATACTGGCGTTTTGTGGAATATGGGGGAAGTTCAGATTGATGAATTTGAAGTCTTTGAGGGAAAAGAACAAAATAAAATAGAAAAACCATAGCACAGAGTGAGAATATTACAGACAGGAGCAAATGATGAATATATTTCAAAATATTTTACCATATGGCGTATTTGGAAAATCGAGAGCAATTAATGCAGAAAATCCCACAGGCGAAAAGGGAAAAGGAGGAATGGCTTCCAGTAATCTTGGAAAGGGAAGAAAGGGAAGTCCATGTCTTAAAAACATAGAACCTGGAAGTACTACTGTACTTGCGGATATTTCAGGATGTGGAGTAATTAATCACATTTGGATTACTGTGGATAATAAAACAACTGATGGAGACTGCTTTGTACTGAGGGATCTTATTTTGCGCATGTTTTGGGACGATGCCAAAAGTCCGGCAGTAGAAGTACCACTGGGTGATTTTTTCTGCTGTGGGTTCGGAAAAGAATGTTATATTAATTCCTACCCAATAGTAGTTGCACCATCAAGAGGCTTGAATTCTTATTTTTCAATGCCATTTAGGAAAAAAGCCAGAATTGAGCTGGTTAGTCAACATAAAAATGTAATCCCTGCGTTTTTCTATCAGATTGATTACTGTCTTTATGATACATTGCCAGATACCATGTTATATTTTTTCGCAAAATGGAACAGAGAATCTGTAACTGTTAAAAAGAAAGATTATACGATTTTGGATAATGTATATGGAAAGGGAATTTATGTAGGAACCTATCTGGCACTACAGACATTGGAAAGATATTGGTGGGGAGAAGGAGAAGTAAAATTTTATTTGGATGGTGATGAGGAATATCCTACCATCTGTGGAACTGGAATGGAAGACTATGTAGGAGGATCCTGGAGCTTTGCAAAAGAGAACCAGGAAAAAATGACAGAGCAGACGTATTCGACTCCATTTCTGGGATATCCTTATTATTCTAATCATGATGATTTAACAGTTCATCCGTATCATAATGATGACTGTCCACCAATGCGTGGAATGTATAGATTTCATATTCCGGATCCGATTTATTTCCAGCAGAATATTAAAGTAACGGTTCAGCAGATTGGAATGTCTCATAATGGGTTATTTGAACGTCAGGATGATGTTTCAAGTGTAGCTTACTGGTATCAGGAAGACAGGGAGATGTCAAAATATTGTCCATTGCCGCCGAAGGAAGAAAGATGGCCGAGGTAGAATAATTATGGAACAAGCTCTTGACAGAGCCCTCAAAAGATCAGAAATTAAAGAGTATAAGTTTTAAATTCAGAGGTGCATATGTGCACGAAAAGACCTATGGAGGGGGCAGTGCAGTTGCTGAAAGGGTGTATATTATTATCTACGGTCTAAAGCCAGCGCCTTAAGGCGCTGGCTTAGCATTCAAGGCTCGTAGGGCGACTAAAAATTATTTTACCACTACATAATTGGTTCTCTCCGGATTATCAGAAGCTAATACTTCCAATAAACGGAATGCCGGACCGGAAGGATGCGTTCGTCCTCCCTCCCAGGCCTCGACTGTTTTCTTGGATACGCCCATATATGCAGCAAAAACACTTTGCGTCATTCCTGCTTTCATTCTGATGTTCCGGATTTCTGCACTGGAATATTCCTTTACAGGTGCAATCGTATAAGTCTTAATACGTGCAGTGCCCTGACCTTTTTCATATGCAATTGCTTCTTGCAAGCCTTGCTTTAAATCATCAAATAATGTACTCATAAAAATCAACTCCTATTTTTGGCAGCCTCATTTTTTAAAGATTTTACCAATTTTCTAAGCACATTTTTTTCTTCTGTAGAAAGATTTTCCTGCTCCTTTTTTTCAAACGCTGTAATAAGATAAAGCATTTCATATTCTGCAAAATCTGTATAACAGACACGTACACTTCCGCTTTTTCCTTTATTTTCAAGAGGAAAACGAACTTTACGGATTCCACCAGTCCCTTCCATAACAGGACCGGATTCAGGGTCTTTTAATAACATGATTTGCAAAGAATGCAAATCATTATCATCAAGCCCAATTTCCTTCCAGCGTTTGGTAAAAAGTGGAACTTCAATAAAAGTTCTCGTCATTAGTATCCACCTTTCTATCATTTCTACTATTATATTACGCCCTATTTTATAGGGTGTCAACTTAAAATCTACTGAGTAATACGCTGATGATGGTACGGGTGATTTAGGCGAATGTTATTTATTCCGATATGAGGCTTTTTATCTTTGTAAATATCAGAGCTATCATCAATATCAAAAGGTACAGAAATATGATTGTGATGGAAGATGTTTTTTGCTTTAGAGCAAAGAGGAATGGCAGAAATTGCATTTTATATATAGCATATATGAAAATATTACAGTATACTTATTATATACAAAATTGATGCTGATGCGAGAAAGCTTATAGATGCTGAATTAACAGTCTGCTCAAATTGAGATTGTTTATTCTTTTAAATGGAGAATGCCCTATGTGTCCTATGGAACCAGATATTCTGATCACGGATGCGATTCGTTATAATCACAATGCCAGATACTCTTTTATGACAATTGATGATTTTATTGACATGGGGCTTAGATCATCAGATGAGAAAAAGTATTATATTGAAAACCTGTGCGTCGCATTCTCGTTACTTCAGTGATGAGTTAGGGCAATTTACCTGGATGTAGAAGACATGGAAACCGGGGAACATATTTTCTGAAAATAATATGAAAAATTGATTGAAAAATATCACAGAATAAAATATACTACTTATGAGTATGCTACTCGTGAGTAGTATATTTTGTTTGAGCTGCTTATGATTTAACAACGAGGAGGCTGCTTATGATAGGGAGATTAGACGAGCTAAATCAATTAGAGCGATTTTATAATAGTTCCAAATTTGAATTTCTGACAATGTATGGAAGACGTAGAATTGGTAAAACAACTATATTAAGAGAATTTGCAGGCAGGCATAAAGCCCTGTTTTTTTCTGCACAGGAGAAGAATGATTCTTTGAATCTTCTGGACTTTTCCAAGATGGTGCAAACATTTTTCGAAGGCTCTTTTATATCTTCTTTTCAAAATTGGGAAGCTGCATTTGAATATATTACAGGAAAAATTTCAGACAAAAAATTAGTATTGATTATTGATGAGTTTCCTTTTCTGGCAGAACCGAATCCTTCAATTAAGAGTATTTTGCAGCATACGATCGACCATGTCTGGAAAGGAAAAAACATTTTTCTTATATTATGTGGATCCAGTGTTAGTTTTATGCTAAATGACGTTATGGGATATAAAAGTCCGTTATATGGCAGAATTACTGGAAATATGGAAGTAAAGCCTTTCGATTATTTGGAAAGTGCGGAATTTTTCCCAAATTATAGTAAAACAGAGAAAGCGATTGCTTATGGAATTCTGGGCGGTGTTCCAAGATATCTGGAGGCGTTTTCCTCTGAGATTTCACTGGAGGAAAATATAAAAAATAATCTGCTTATGGAAGGGGCCTTTTTGAATGATGAACCCCAGACACTTTTGAGGATTGAATTAAGAGAGCCTTCAGTATACAATTCCATTTTAGAGGCGATTTCTAATGGATGTAATAAGGTTTGTGAGATTGCAGACCGAATCCATGAAGAGAAAAGCAAGTGCAGCAAATACATGCTTACATTGCAGACCTTGCGACTGATTGAGAAGTGTGTTCCCTGTACTGAGCCAGAAACAAGTAAAAAAGGGATTTATGAAATAACAGATAATTATTATAAGTTCTGGTATCGATTCCTTTTTACAAATCAGAATTATTATTCCATGCTGGGTCTGGAGCTTTCCTGCGAAGAGATTCTGGAAAATGTGAATGATTATATGGGACCTGTTTTTGAAAAAATATGTGAACAATATCTGATTCGGGCTGCGCGTGCGAAGAAACTTCCGTTTATTCCATATAAAATGGGAAAATGGTGGGGGAATAATCCATTGATAAAAGCGCAGGATGATGTTGATATACTTGCGTTTGATAAAACGGGAAAGAAAGTGTTGCTCTGTGAATGTAAGTTTCGAAATAAACCAATGCCTATGGAAGAGTATGATGACCTGGTTATGGCTGCAGAAATGTTTAAAAATGCAGAGGAAAAGTATCTTATGTTTTTTAGCAAATCTGGTTTCACAGAGTCAGTAAAGGAAAGGGCGGTGCGAGAAAACGCGGTGTTGCTTACAATCGAAGACTTGTATTAGAGTCTTTTTCAGACCCGCTCTAAGGAGTATAAAGAATGAACAGAAAAAACTTTCTGAAAAATAAGAAAATCAACTGGATCAAAGTGATTATCCAGATATTGTCCTTCGCTTTAATTCCGGGCTTATTTGAAGGGGAATTTGCAGCTGTGGGAAATATTGTTTCCTGCATATACAAGGGGAATATTTCCTGGGAAAGTGTGAAGTATTCTGTATGGATGCTGGTGGCAACTGTGCCGGCAACAGTACTTGTGGGAAGGTTTTTCTGCGGATTTTTCTGCAGCTTTGGGGCAGTGCAGGATTTGTTATGGTTTGGCTCACATAGATTGCGGGCATTATTTCCGGGAAAAAGAAATCTGAAAAAGGCTGATCGGATATTCAGATTTGCCAAGTATGCAGTGCTTTTTTACTTTATAATATTCGTATGGAGTGGCGTAACAGCTGTGAAAACAGCCGGCCTGTGGCAGGTGTTTGGGCAGTATGTTTCATTTGGTCACTGGCCGGGACTGAAGCCTTTGCTTTCTGTTGGAGGAATTCTGCTTCTTGTGATCTTTATCGGCTCACTGTTTGTGCAGAGATTTTTTTGCAGATATTTTTGCCCTATGGGAGCAATTTATTCACTGATTTCACAGGCGTCTTTCCTGAAAATTGATAAGCCGCGGGACGGGTGCGGAAAATGTCATTTATGTACCTCGAAATGCCCCATGGGGATGGATCTTACGAAGAAAGACCGGATTGCCGGAGGAGAATGTATCAGCTGTCAGAAGTGTGTAAGCTGGTGTCCGAAAGGAAATGCGCGCTTTAGAAGCAGATATGGAGTGCTGATCGGAGTGGGCGTTACCTGTATTACAATCATGGTGTCACAGCTCTTTATAGCAGGAAATCTGGCTAGAGAGAAAATGGCAGATTCAGTGAAAAAAACGGCAGAAAATAATGCTGAAGGTAACTTTCAGAATGGTATTTACACAGGAACCGGTGAGGGCTACAGAGGCAAGGTGACGGTTACGGTAAAGGTTGCCGATGGGAAGATAACGGAGCTTGTACTGGATGATTATGCAGATGATAAGTCTTATATGGAGAGAGCGAAAAACAGGATTTTCCAGGAGATGATCAGCAGGCAGAATACAGATGTAGATGCAGTTTCCGGAGCGACTTACAGCAGTAACGGCTTGATTGAAGCTGTGAATAAAGCACTGGGAAATGAGGAAGGTGAAGGGAAGAAACCCGAACAGGAAGAATCTGAAGATAAGCAATCCTTTATAGAGGCTGGACGTTTTCAGAATCTGACAGATGGCATTTATACCGGCTCGGCCGATGCATTTCGAGGTGATGTGGAGGTTCAGGTTACAGTTGAAAAACAGAAGGTAACGGATATTTCCATTCTTTCCTATTGTGATACAGAGGAATACTTTTTCAGGGCAGCACCAGCTGTAATCGAGCAGATGAAGGCTGAGCAGAGTCTGAATGTAGACGCGGTAAGTGGAGCAACCTACAGCAGTAATGGGATTATTCATGCAGTTGCAAATGCACTGGAGATTCCGGAGGATCAGTATGCACCAAGACCTGGCAGAAATCTGACTGCAAAGAAAAAGAACCATGGGCATATTGTGAAGCATGAGATAACAAGTCAGGAAGAGTATGAGGAAAAAGTAGAGAAATATTCAAAGTGATATGGTCATCCCCCAAAAATAAAAGCTTCTGAATCAGACACAGGACTGAAAAATCCTGTATCTGTCAGAAGCTTTTATTTTTGATTTGTATCCATATTATTTTCTGCCATAGACAGATATTTATATGTAGGCAGAAAGTTAGTGCTTTTTGCCTTTCTATAGTATTGCATAAAAATACGTTCCATAATATTGGGAATCTGAGATTCAACCGGCTGAAACAGGATGATCAGATACTGCATGGAACTGTATCTGGTACAGATATCCACACGCCGGATGGTGTTTTGGATAGCCTGTTCCATATGGGAAAGTGTCTGCTCAATTTCTTCAATATGAGCGGGAGTGTCCGAAGTGGCTTCCAATGTGAGCATTACCAGGTAGCAGCGGCTTCCGCTTCGGATAATGAGCTGTTGCATATATTCATACTGTCTGGAAAAATCCCGGTAATTCAGTTCAAGAGCACCTGCATAGCTCAACATCATAAACTTAAGATTAGATATTACACATTTATATTATCCTGCTAAAAACTCATTTCAAAAGGGCAGATTA